>JAIOSM010000115.1 GCA_021107575.1 Desulfobacteraceae bacterium
AAGATGCGTCAGGGAGATCTTTAGGTGTTGGCAGCATGGATGTCTGGGCAACAGTGACCTGGTCAAGTTTTTGAGCCTGTTCCAGAATAAGCGAATTTGTTGCAATGGAAAGTTTTAGATGGATTCTAACTCTGGCAAGTACTTCAAGAGGATGAAATGGTTTTATAATATAATCAACTGCTCCTAACTTAAAGCCTTTGAGTTTATAGTCAACTTCACGTACGCCGGTTAAGAAAATCACAGGGATTGAATTTGTTTCAGAATTATCTTTAAGGCGCTGTATTACCTCAAATCCATTTTCGCCCGGCATCTGAATATCAAGAAGAATAAGATCTGGTTTTTCCTCTACAGCAAGTTGCCTGGCTAACGGACCGTTAATTGCACTTATTACTCTGTATCCCTCTTTTTCTAGAGATTTTTCAATGAGTTTTAAGTTTAATAAATTATCATCAACTGCCAGAATTGTAAAAATCGGTGCTTCATTCATAACAGATGCCTCTATTCGGTTCTTATAGCACTTTCTATCGTTTTTAGTTGTTTAACAATACTGTCGGCTTTCTCTTTAACCTCTTGGAGATTATCTTTTTTTGCATTCATTTCTATATCCTGTGCAATAGAAGCTATTTCTTTAAAGCCTAAATTTGCCGAGGCTCCTTTAATGGAATGTGCAGCTTTAGCAACAGTGTCTGCATTGTTTTCTTTGAGTCCAACTTCTATTTTCTCAATATCCGTAAGTGATGTATCAGTGAAGATTTCAAGAAGCTCATTAAAATCCTCTTCATCAAGGCCAAGGTTTGAAGCGAGATCTTTGAAATTCATGTGTCCTCCTCAATAGTTTATCCAGGATGTTATGGAGTTTAAAATATTTTTTCAAGATCCCTTGTATGAATATGGTCAAGAATTTTCTTGAAAAAATCTTCCATTTTTACACCCATTCTTACTTTTCCATCAAGGGTTCTTACGGAAAGGGTGCCTGATTCTTTTTCTTTTTCCCCTATTGTAATTATCAAAGGAATATAATTGATCTGGGCAAGTCTGATTTTTTTCTTTAATCTTTCATTGCTTGAATCAACTTCACATCTGATTGAGTTTTGTAAAAAGTCTTTTTGAATTTTAACAGCATAGGGGAGGAGCGCATCATTAACAGGTAGCAGGACTGCCTGAACAGGTGCAAGCCAAAGAGGAAATTTGCCGGCAAAATGTTCCACTAAAATTCCAAAAAATCTCTCAATGGAACCAAAAATTGTTCTATGGATCATTACAGGCCTGCGTTTTTCATTGTTTTTGTCTTTGTATGCTAAATCAAAGCGTTCAGGAAGAGACATGTCAAGCTGAATAGTTCCGCACTGCCATGTTCGCCCGAGGGCATCAGTTATATGAGAATCAATTTTTGGACCATAAAATGCGCCATCTCCTTCATTGATAACATATTTTTTGCCATATCTGTCCAGCGCAGATTGAAGGCCGGATGTAGCCTGTTTCCATTGTTCATCACTTCCTATTGATTTTTTAGGTCTGGTTGAAAGCTCAAGGTTAAATCCCAGCCCGAATTTGCTGTAAAGTCTGTCTGTAAGTTCGAGAGCGTTAATTATTTCATCTTCTATCTGATCAGGAGTCATGAAAATATGTGCATCATCCTGATGAAATGCCCGGACTCTGAAAAGACCTGATAGAGCACCACTGAGTTCATGTCTGTGGACAAGTCCAACTTCTGCGGCTCTTAAGGGAAGATCCCTGTAAGAATAGGATTTTGTTTTATAAAGTAACATTCCACCCGGGCAGTTCATGGGTTTTATTGCATACTCTTCATCGTCAATAACAGAAGTGTACATATTTTCTCTGTAGTTTTCCCAGTGCCCGCTTTGTTCCCAAAGCTTGCGGTTGAGCATTAATGGAGTTTTGGTCTCAACATATCCGGCAGCTTTATGTTCCTCTCTCCAATAGGATAGAAGCTCGTTCCATATTTCCATGCCGTTTGCGTGAAAAAAAGCCATGCCAGCAGCTTCTTCATGAAAACTGAAAAGGTCGAGTTGAGTTCCAAGTTTTCTATGGTCTCTTTTTTTAGCTTCTTCGATCAAATTTATATATTTATTAAGAGCTTTTTTATCGAAAAAAGATGTGCCATATAACCTTTGAAGCTGTTCTCTTGTTTGATCAGCTCTCCAATATGCTCCAGAAATTTTCATCAGCTTAAACCCTTTAATCATACCTGTGTGAGGAATATGAGGGCCTCTGCACAAATCTGTAAATGATCCCTGCTTGTAAAGGGTTATTTCCTGGTCTTTAGTAAGTTCATTAATAATTTCAACTTTATATGTATTGTCCTTAAAAATCTCTAGAGCCTCTTTTTTGGATACAACAATGCGTTCAAAAGTTTTTTTCTCTTTAATAATTTTTTTCATTTCAGTTTCAATTACTGAAAAATCATCTTCAGATACAGGAGGCATGTCTATATCATAATAAAATCCATCTTCAATAACAGGGCCGATTGTTAAAAGAGCATCTTTATAAACATTTTGTACTGCTTCTGCCATGACATGGGCAGAGCTGTGGCGCAGAATTTCAAGCCCCTGTTCATCTCTCAGGGTGATAAATTTTATTCTAGAATCATTTTCGATTTTACTGTTCAAATCAATCAGGTTTTCATCTAATTTCATTGCTACACAGTTTCTAGCAAAACCTTCAGAAATACTTTTTGCTACGTCCATTCCAGTGGGAATATTATCGAAAGACTTTATACTGTCATCCGGAAGTGTTATGTTAATCATTTGCAGGTATCCATAAATATTATATAAATTGTAAAATATTAATTTTAAGGTAAGTATAGAAAGTAATCAAGGAGAAAATGAATAAAGAATTCAAATATATTGATACTCAAGAAGAATTTGATCAGTGTTACGAAAGAATAAAAGCAGAAAAAATAATTGCTGTTGACCTTGAAGCCGATTCAATGCATCACTTCAAAGAAAAAGTTTGCCTTATACAGATTGCAGGTTCTAAAAGTTCCTATGTGGTTGATCCTTTGAAGGTTAAAGATTTTTCAAAGTTTAAGATCCTTATGCAAAATGAAGATATAGAGAAAATTTTCCATGGATCTGATTTTGATATAAGAAGTCTTGACAGGGAATACAATATAAGGATTAATAATCTTTTTGATACTGAAATAGCTTGTAAATTTCTCGGATCTAAAGAACGAGGGTTAGCTGCCTTATTAAAAAAATATTTTAATGTTAATCAGGATAAAAAATTCCAGAAAAAAGACTGGTCACAAAGACCTTTACCCATGGAAATGATTTCATACAGTGTTATTGACGTATTATACCTGATAGAACTTTCTCAAATTTTAAAACAAAAGCTTAAAAACTTAAAACGTCTTGAATGGGCTGAAGAAGAATTTTTAAGGCAGACACAGGTAAGGTATGAGAATAATAACAGGCCGTATTATTTTATGAAATTCAAGGGAGCAGGTAAGATGGACAGGAAAACTCTTGCCGCGCTGGAGAGCCTTCTTATCACGCGTGTAAAAATAGCCGAGAAAAGAGATTTGCCATTATTTAAGATTTTAGGAGCAGGCGAAATCACACAAATAGCCTTTAGAAAACCCAGGACTTTGACCCGGCTTAAACAAACAGGAATATTGAGCAAAAGACAGTTAAGTATGTATGGAAAACAATGTGCTGATGCTGTCAGCAAAGCTTTGGAAACCGATGAGAGCAAGATGCCGATCTATCCCAGGACAAGATCATTAAAGCTTAACAATATTGAACATAAAAGAATAAAATTATTTAAGGATATGCGGGAAAAAAGAGGTGAAGACCTTATGATGGAGCAGGGTTTTTTAATAAATAATGCTTTAATAACAAAACTTGCTATTAAAAATCCTTTGACAAAAGAAGAGCTTGAAAGTATTCAGGAAATGAGAAAATGGCAAGTTGAGGCTCTTTCAGATGATATCCTTAAGGTTTTGAATGATTGTGAATAAGAGGAGTTTAGCATGAAGATAGATTTTACCAAGATGGAAGGTCTTGGGAATGATTTTATATTTATTGATGATAGAGATGATGGTATTAAAGAACAGACCGATTTTTCTGCCCTTGCCAAAAAACTATGCTCCCGCCATTTTGGCATAGGTGCAGATGGTATTATTATTATTAATAATTCAAAAATAAATGATTTTAAATTCAGAATATATAATTCCGATGGCAGTCAACCTCAAATGTGCGGTAATGGGATGAGATGTTTTGCAAAGTATCTTTACGAAAATAAAATGATCTCAGAGAGAACAATTGAAGTCGAAACAAAAGCAGGTCTGATAATCCCTGAGGTTTTCACAGATAATGATGATAAGGTGAAATTCGTAAGAGTAGATATGGGAGAGCCTGTTCTGATACCTTCCAGGATTCCCTTTATTACAGAAAATGAGATTGCGATTAAAGAAAAGCTTTTCTTTGATGATATTGATAATCAGGAAAAAGAGGTTGAAGTTACAGTTGTCTCCATGGGTAATCCCCATGCTGTATTGTTTATAGATGATATAGCAGCAATTGATGTTAGAAAGCAGGGAGAAAGAATTGAAAATCATGAACGATTTCCTGAAAAAACCAATGTAGAGTTTATTGAAGTAGTAAAAGAAGATGAACTTATAATGAAAGTATGGGAACGAGGTGCTGGGCAGACTTTAGCATGTGGCACCGGGGCATGTGGTGCCCTTGTGGCAGGATATTTGAATAAAAAATGTTTAAATAAAGTTCTCATTCATCTTGAAGGCGGGGACCTTGAAGTAGAGTGGAATCTGGAGAATAATCATGTCTATAAGACAGGACCTGCATCATTTGTATTTTCAGGCAGTATTATGATTTAAAAATGGAGCTTAATTATTATGATAAAAATGCCCAATCGTTTTTTAATGACAGTGTAAACATCAATTTAGATGATCTGTATGGTACATTCTTAAGCCCCCTTGATAAAGGTGCACATATTTTAGATGCCGGTTGCGGGTCAGGGCGCGACAGTAAAGTTTTTATAAATAAAGGTTATAAAGTAACTTCCTTTGATTCCTCTGCTGAACTTGTAAAACTAGCAAGCAAACATATTGGGATTCAAGTCAAATTAATGGATTTCAGCCAACTTGACGAAAATAATACATATGATGGTATTTGGGCTTGTGCCTCTCTTATTCATGT
>JAIOSM010000273.1 GCA_021107575.1 Desulfobacteraceae bacterium
GTGCAGGTCTAACAGAAGCTCTGTCAGAATCAAAGCTTATCAAAGAACAAGATACATTAGAGGCCTTAAGCCTCATATATTCAATACCTTTTTTTGAGACTCTTTTTCCAAAGGTCACAGATAGTGCAGAAAATTTAATTGATACTTTTACAAAAGATATCTCCATTGGATTTTTTAAGAAGTTTTGCCTTGTTCCTCTTATTAAAAAAGACTCCCAGGCGACTCTCGCAATAAATGATCCATCCGAGCTTTCATGTATAGATGACGTTGTAAGGCTACTTGGTCTTGAACATTATAAATTAGTATTAGCTCCCAAAGAAATAATTCATTCTGTAATCAATATTTTATATAACCGCACCAGAGACGATGCTCAACAGATAGTTGACGATATTGAAGATAGCGGCTCATCAATAATTGAAGAAATTAAAAAAACCGCTGATCTTCTTGATGATACTAATGATGCTCCTGTTATAAAACTTGTAAACCATATGATTTCGCAAGGTGTAAAGACAGGAGCAAGTGATATTCATATCGAACCATATCAGGAGACATTGATCGTAAGATATAGAATTGACGGGATTCTGTATGAGATGCTTTCTTTGCCTAAACAAATTCAATCTGCCCTGGTGTCAAGAATCAAAGTAATGGCAGATATGAATATTGCTGAGAAAATGATTCCCCAGGATGGGAGATTTGAGGTTAAAATAGGGGGAGACAGAATAGATATCCGGCTTTCAACCATTCCTGTCTCTTTTGGCGAGCGTGTGGTCATGAGGCTTCTAAATAAATCAGGCTATTTTCTTGAACTTTCAGAATTTAATCTTTCAAAAGATAATTATGACTTACTTTTAGAGATAATTAACCAGCATAATGGGATTGTACTTGTAACAGGACCTACCGGCAGTGGGAAAACAACAACTCTTTATGCAGCGCTTTCTAAAATTAATTCTTCTGATAAAAATATTATAACCATAGAAGACCCGGTAGAATATAATATCAGCGGAATAGGTCAGATTCAGGTTAACAGAAAAAAAAATGTGACTTTTGCAAAAGGGTTAAGATCTATTGTAAGGCAGGACCCTGATATTGTACTTGTTGGAGAAATACGAGACCTTGAAACAGCAGAAATTGCAATACAATCTGCACTTACAGGGCATCTTGTTTTTTCGACTCTTCATACCAATGACTCTGCCGGAGCTATTACAAGAATGGTGGACCTTGGAATTGAGCCTTATCTGCTTTCTTCATCAGTGCAGGCAGTTATCGCTCAAAGACTGGTGCGGGTTTTATGTGAAGAATGCAAACAGGACTTTTTTCCTGAACAAAAAGATGTTGCAAACCTTAATTCTACAGGTAAAATACTTTTAGGGGAAAAAATATATAAAGCAAAAGGGTGCGAAAAATGTTTTAATACCGGTTATCAAGGGCGGCAACCTATTTTTGAAATAATGGTGGTTGATGATGTATTAAAAGAAGCTATTTTAACAACATCAGATTCCAATAAAATAAAAGATACTGCTGTAAACCAGGGTATGGTCAGCCTGCGAAATGATGGTATGATAAAAGTTTTAAACGGCATTACAACTATTAACGAGGTCCTTCGTGTTACCCAGGATTAGTTTTTTAATTTTTATTCTTTTTTCCTCCTGCATGGCACTTGAGTCATGCAGTCATGGTAATCCAGGGATGAATTTTTTTCAGGAACATATATCCCCGATTGATGGTAATAGATGTTCAAGCTATCCATCATGTTCTCAATATTCAAACACAGCTTTTAAAAAACATGGGGCTGTTATGGGATGGATTATGGCCTGCGATAGATTAGTACGATGTGGGAGAGATACTGCAACTCTTTCAAAGAAAGTTGTGATTAATTCTGAAGTTTTTGCCTTTGATCCTGTAGAAGCAAATGACTTTTGGTGGTATGAGGAAAAAGTTGAATAAGATGAAATATTTTCCAATAATTCTCTTAACCTTGTTTTTGATTTCCCTTTGTCCGAACAATGGTGTGTGTGGGAAAAAAGAGATAGTTCTAAATGCAGACATGCAATACAATTATGCTCAAAAGTGTTTTAAGGAAAAAGATTATACAACTGCTATTTTTGAATACAAAAGATTTATTAATTTTTTTTCAGATCATGAAAATGTTACAAGCGCAGAATTCAAAATCGGAGAGGCCTTTTATAATCTAAAAGATTATGAAAAAGCAGTTATGGCTTTTAATAAAATCATCCTGGCTGAAAACCCTGAAATTTTGACTCCGCCTGGATCTGATTTGTCTGAATCTAACATAACTGATGCCTATTTCATGAAAAGTAAAGCTCTGGTGCTTCTAGGAAAGTTTGTTGCGTCTGAAGTCTGCATGCACAATCTTTTAAAAATCACAGAAGATAAAATAACACAAGACAGGGCATATTCTTTTCTCACGTTATTGTATTTAAAAATTGCAGAAACAAATCCTGATGCTTTAATCAGGGCAAAAAAATATTTACAGGAAATCAGCCTGGAAAGTGTTGATAAGCCCCAAAAAGACCATCTTGCAAAGACTCTTGCTGATATGAATAATCTTAAAACAAAGAGCCCCGCTATTGCAGGGATTACCTCAATTATCCCTGGTGCTGGTTATGTTTATTGCGAAAGATATAAAGATGGACTTGTCTCTTTTTTGTTTAATACAGCTCTTATGATCGCAGCCTACAAAGCATTTGATGATGGTAATCATGCATTGGGAGCAGCTATTAGTTTTGTGGAGGCAGGCTTTTACACCGGCAATATCTATGGTTCAATATCCAGCGCCCATAAATATAACAGACGAAAAAGAAATGAATATATACAAAAAGTGCATAACCAATTCCATATCAGGATAGACAGCTCAAAAGAAGATGAGCAGATACAATTATTTTTTAAAGTGCCTTTTTAATAATTATAATTTGGCAATAAAAGATTATTTTTATCTCATAAGAAAGTATGGTATGGTTTTAAAAGTTTTTAATCGTTTATTAAAGGTCTATGGAGAAAAAATGAAAACTATAAAAAAAATATTTAAAGTATTAGTTGTTTTTAGTTTTATTTTTATACAGTCGCAATTGCTTTTTGCTGCTTATTGCGACTGTTCCGGTGATAGTACTTTTGATATCGGTATAGTCTCCGTAACGATTAATTCAGTAGCCAACACCTCGTCTATTAGCGATTACACCTATTATGATGATAGTAGCTTGGTAACATTGGTTCCAGGGGCAACTTACAATTGGGAAATACAATATCAGAATAATACAGACAGTAATATAGAAAGTAAGTGTGCTGCATATATTGATTATGATGGGGATGAAGTGTTTAATGATGATGGGTGTATCCTTAATTGTGAAACAACTACGTTAAATTCCGGGGAAACGACTACTGTATCAGGAACTTTTACTGTACCCCTTACAGCTGTTGGTGGAGCAACCCGAATGCGTATTGTTGTTATTAATGATGCAGACAGAATATATAATAGCCCATATGATTGCATCACCGGGTTTGATGGAGAAACTGAAGATTATGATATGACAATTAGTACCATAGAAACTCGATATACAATCTCCGGTCAGGTAACAGATGGTGGTGATGGGGTTGAGAATGTAATTATTCTTTTTAGTGATGGGACAAGTGAAACAACTGACAGCGTGGGAGATTACTCCCACACTGTTTTAGAGAACTGGATTGGAACTATAACCCCTCAAAAAGAAGGAACCAGTTTTGCTCCAATTTTTGTCTTGCTTGGCCCAATTACCGATAATACCACACAGGATTTTATTGTGGTGGCTACCCATACTGTTTCAGGTTCTATACTAACTGTTGTAGGGTTACCCATTCCAAATGTATCAATTACAATAAATAGCATAGAAGTTGCAAAGACAGATATTAGCGGTGATTATTTTTTTATAGTTAGTGATGGATGGTCTGGTACAGTCCAACCGATTTTAATCGGATTTGGATTCAATCCGTCCGAAATAATATATAATAATGTAGCTGCTGATATGGGAGATCAGAATTATGTGGGAGCCATTGCCCCGGGTGCGGGTGTTTATAGTATTTCAGGGTGTGTAACTGATGGTGGATCAGGTGTCCTAGGCGTAACCCTTACCGGTTTGCTTGGAGAGCCTGTGACTGACAGTAACGGGGATTACACCGCATTTGTCCCGGACGGATGGACAGGAACTGTTGTCCCTTCCAAATCAGGGTATGAAGGGGCATTTGATCCTGCGAGCAGGGTTTATACGGCAGTAACATCAAATCAGATTGATCAGGATTATTCCATAGATATTCATACTATTTCAGGAAATATAACACTTTCCGGGAATGGACTTTTCGGAGTTACGATGTCCGGCCTTCCAGGGGAACCCTTAACAGACGCTTTGGGGGATTATTCTGCTATTGTCCCAAGTGGATGGTCCGGAACAGTGACTCCAGTGCTAGATTTTTATTATTTTAATCCTGAAAGTAAAAGTTACAGTGATATTACAACTGATCAAACAACACAGGACTATATTGCCTATGCGGCTCCTTATACAATATCCGGAACAATTACTCAAAATGGTGGTAGTGTGCTTCCAGATGTTGTTTTGTCTGGATTTCCCAGTACGACTACTTCCAATAACGATGGATTTTATTTAGCATATGTGCCCGCAGGTTGGTCTGGGACTATTACTCCTCAAAAAGGCGAAGTCATTTTTTTCCCAAGATCGCGAAATTACTCAAATATTACTTCAAATTGGCTGAGCCAAAATTATTTAACCTGGGATGTTACCATTCCAATTAGATTATTGCTTTTGCAATAGCCTTACTTCAATATTAAATTATTGGATAAATTGATTAATTTCAAAAATAGGCAGGCATATTGAAAGAATAATAAAGCCTAAAATAACTCCCATTACAAGGATAATCAAAGGCTCGACCAAAGCCGTAGCAGTTGTTATTGAGGCTTCAACTTCTTTTTCATAAAGTACACCAACTTTTTTGAGCATTTTTTCAAGCTCTCCGCTTTGCTCTCCAATTGAGATCATCTGGGCAACAAGAGTTGGAAAGTATTTATTGTTATCAAGACTGTCTCCAAGACCATCTCCTTGTTCAACAAGGGTCATTGCGTTAGTAATCAAATCTGAGATAACCCTGTTCCCTGATATGCTGTTTGTAATACCAAGAGCTGTAAGTATAGGCACTCCATTGGTTAAAAGAGATTCAAGCGTGCTTGAAAATCTTGCAGCTATCACTTTTTTTAAGACTTCACCGGAAAAAGGAATGTTTAATAAGAATCTATCAGTAAATAAAGCCCCCTTATCTGTTCTTCTGATAAAATAAAGAGAGAGCAGGCAAATGATTGCCATTAACGGTATTGCCCACCAGAAGACTTTAACAAAATCACTGATGGATATTAAAATTCGGGTTGGCAAAGGCAGCATCTGATCCATATCCTGAAAAATCGTGATGATCTCCGGCACTATTTCAACAAGAAGATAAACAAGCACAAAAACTCCAACAATTGCCATTAAAGCAGGATATGCAAGAGCGGCTTGGATTTTATTTTTTGTATATTCCCGATTTTCCATAATATCAGCAAGTTGTTCCAGGACAAGTTCAAGAGTGCCTGATGACTCTCCAGCATTTATCATGTTCACATAAATCAGTGAGAAGACTTTTGGGTGTTTTGAAAGAGCGTCTGCAAAACTGCTTCCCTCTTCAATAGAATACTGTACCTGGGATAAAATTTTTTTAAATGCTCGTAGTTTTGTCAGGGCAGCAAGGGTAGAAATCGCCTTTGCAAGTGGAATCCCTGATGAAATCAGCACAGATAACTGCCTTGTCCACATTGAAACATCAGAAACTCTTATGCGCGAAAAAGGTATATTAAAAGAAAAGCCTTGCCTTCTCTTTCTGACAGAACTTTCAGCATCAATACTCTTGACTGACACAGGAAAAATATTTTTTTGTTTCAGCTTTGCCTGGACAGCGTTCAAGGTCTCTGCCTCAATAATACCTGAAACGTTCCTCCCTTGATCATTTAAGGCTTTATATTCAAATATCGCCATTAAAGCCCCTGAGAACACCTGAAAAGTTAGGGGTTCTATAATTTAATTTTATGGACACTAAATAGATCATTTTATAGACCATATTTTTTAATTTTGTAAAATTACAAAGCGTTTAATCACCCAGTAGCAAGAGCAGTATGGATGGTAAAGCACCATTATTCATGCCTATGCTTTTAACGCCTACGCCAATGCCAAAGGAGCTCCATTTTTCACTATCATCATATTCACTGTTCATAAAAATGACAGTCTGGCCGTCTTCGCTCAGGGTTCCGGTAATAGTTTCTTCATCTGGAGTCCCCGGGTCAAAGGTGAGAGTAATTGTACCATCGGCTGCAATTAAGTAAGTCCCACTGCCGGTGCCGGAATCGGGAGTATATGTTGTTGAAAATGTGTTGTGGCCGCTTCCATCGTCTCCGATGTGCCTGTTCAATTGATCATCATTTGAATAACTTCCTGTAAAAGTTCCGTCGTCCATAAAAGTGAATACTTCGTTAACAATGAACAATTGATCATTAGCGCCCCATGCTCCTGTATCGCCTCCATGGAAACCGCTTTCAAATTCATGTATGGTGTATAGTGTGTTGTCAGGGAAATACCTGCTAAATGCCCACGAAGATGAGGTGGAAATCCCAAATCCTAAAATAAGCAGGGCTGCAAAGCCCATTGTCAAAAGTTTTTTAAATAAATGTGTTTTTGTATTTATTTTCATTAGTTATACCTTTCTTTTATATTGTCTTCAAGCACCTCGGCTCAACGTTTAATGAGACGAAAAGCGAGATTTCTTCTAATTTTTTATATTAACATATCAATTTAAAAAATCCCAAGAAATTATTAAATTAAAAAGAGAATATAACTTATACTATGTTTGATTGTACTTAAGAGAGGCCGGGGTAATTTTTTTAACTAAAAAAGTAATTGTTTTTTTCAAAGCATGTAATGATAAAACACTTGAACATCTTAGTAAAAGAGTGAATAAAATAAAGTATTTCATTATTAGGAATAATCGGGGGTTTGAGTATTTACTGCAATATAAATAGATACTTTTATGGAAAATATAAACAGATTTGAAAATAGTTTGACTACTGCTGCCTCCAACAAGATGCTGGATATTAAAAGCAGGATGATATATCACTTTCCAATTTTTTAACCACATTCTTCTACATAAGTCAGTATCTTCAAAATACATAAAAAATCGCTCATCCATTGTGCCAATTTCTTCTAATGCTTTTCTCCGTATCAGCATACAGGCACCTGATACCCAATCAACGTTGAGTACTTGATTGCTTTGGCTTGCAGTGTTTAGAATATTCTTTTTTGAAATAGGGTTATTTGGGAACAGTTTGGTTAATAATGTGTTTCGTCCGAAAAAAGCAGTGCTGAATGAAGGGAAGGCCCTGGCTGATCCTTGTACACTTTTATCCATATTTAGTATCTTAGGTCCGATAATGCCAATATCCGGACTTTGATCCATATAGTTGATTGTATCCTTAAACCGGGTATTGGTAAATTGAGTGTCAGGATTAAGAATCAATACATAAGGTGCATTCCCTTTTGCTATCCCATTGTTTATTGCTTTGGAAAAACCGATATTAGATTTATTCCTTTGAATATTTATATTTGGGAACTGTTCTTTAATTCTATGAAAGTTATCTTTTGAATTGTTATCCTGAATAAAAATATTAGCGGGTATAGTTTTAAATGAACCGTTAAATGATTCAAGGCAGCCAAGTAATAAATCAGTGCTGTTATAATTAACAATTACAATATCGAGCTTGACAGACTTGTTATCCATTTTATGTAACCAATAAATTATCAGATTTAATTATTGAACTTACTTCATAACATTAAAACAAAGTTTATGCAACATTATTTTTTATTATAACGGTCTTATTCTGAAATGCCGGAATGTTGATAGCGACTTGACTCTTTTCGTAAAAATGTTAGAACTCTTATAATGATTTTTTATACTAATATTTTAAATAAATGGGGCAGTAATCATTGATGAGCATTGTGCAGGATATTAAACCCAATATAGATATACTTATTTCAACCTATAATGGAGCTGAGTATTTAAGAGAACAACTTGATTCAATAATTAATCAAAGTTATCTGTATTGGAGAATTATTATCCGGGATGACGGATCAACAGATACTACATGTGATATTATTAATGAGTATTTGAAAGTATATCCGGAGAAATTTGGAATGCTTACTGATGATTCAGGCAATATTGGAGTGTGCCAAAGCTTTGCGAGATTAATTGAGTTCTCAGATGCTGATTATATAATGTTTGCTGATCAGGATGATGTCTGGCGTCAAGATAAAATTAATATCAGTATTAAAAAGATGATTGATTCTGAATCCGGGAATGGCAAATCAACTCCGGTACTGGTACACACTGATCTATGTGTAGTTGACGATAAACTGAATTGTATCAGTAAATCATTTATGAAGTATCAGGGATTAAATGGTAATAGAGTCCATTTAAACCAGCTGATAGTACAAAATTGTATTACCGGCTGTACTGTTTTATTTAACAGATCATTAAAGGATATAATTCTTCCGATAGATAGTAGGGCAAGAATGCATGATTGGTGGATTGCTATAGTTGCAAGTATATTTGGGAAAATTATATATATTAATGAACAGACTGTATATTACAGGCAGCACTCTTCCAATGCTATCGGAGCAAAAAAGAAGTACAATCTGATTATGTCTTTGCTAAAACCCGCTAAGCTACATGAATTAAAACAGGAATTGTATTTAACAATTGATCAGGCAAAATCAATATTAGAATATAATGAAAAAAAATTGACAGCTTATCAAAGAAATTTATTGAATGGCCTCTTTTATATTGAAGGTTTCAATCTCTTAAAAAAGAGGTTGTTTCTTATTAAATATAGATTGTTTAAAAATGGATTTAGAGGTAATGTTGGTTTATTTATTTTGATTTGACAGGAGGTTTTTATGACATCTACGCATCGTTTTTTGACTATAATGACTTTTGTATGTTTGATTTTTACAGCTAGTTTTTCTTATGCCGGATCAGCAGGTACGCTTGACACAGATTTTGATACTGATGGTATTGTCACAACAGATATCAATGGACATGACAGCGCAAACGGAGTTGCAATTCAAGCTGATGGAAAAATTGTTGTTGTTGGCACAACAGAGGACCTTACAGATTCCCCTAAATTTATTGTTTGCCGTTACAATGAAGATGGCTCACTTGATACAACGTTTGATGCTGATGGCATTGTTATAACAGATGTAGGCGGAGATGATGCTTCCGCCAGAGCGGTAGCCATACAATCAGATGGTAAAATTGTTGTGGCAGGAAAAAGCGGAGATGATGGTAATACTTCGATTACAGTGGTACGTTACACCACAAATGGAGCTCTTGATACAACGTTTGATATAGACGGTATAGCCTCCGAACAACTGGCACCCATGACACACAACTGGGGTGATGCCCTCATTATTCAACCGGATGGGAAAATCGTTGTTGCGGGCACAACATGGACTAGCAACTATAATTTTGGCGTGGTTCGTTTTAAAACAGATGGTTCTATGGATACAGCCTTTGGTAGTACTGGAAAGAAAGTAATTGATTTTGGTGACTGGGATTTTGTTTACTCTGTAGCATTACAGACAGATGGCAAAATCATCCTTGCAGGGCGGAGCGACGCTGCA
>JAIOSM010000009.1 GCA_021107575.1 Desulfobacteraceae bacterium
ACGGTGATTATTGCAGCAATGAAAGCCAAACAAAATGCTGATGTGAAAGATGCAAAGGCCCTAAAGACAAGCATTGATGCTCTGTTAAGCTATTACCCTGAGCACAGGCATTAGAGAAAAATAAACCAATAAGTATAGAGGTGTTTAGAATGATTACCAAAAAGACTTTTACTGCAATGTGTATTATTTTGATTCTGTTGTTGTTATCCCTTTTTTCATGTGCAGGGAAACATGTATCTATGGGGAAACATGGACACCTGCAGAAAAATGAAGTTCTTAAGGATACATATCATAAGATGAACCCGTTGCCAGATTTTGATTATTATTATACTGGTCGGTCAGGTCTGCCTTATGCTGTTATCGGTATTGATAAAGGATACAATCTCCGCGACTGGCATTGGGTTAAGATAGAAAGCAGAGCCGACGTGT
The DNA here is from genome assembly GCA_021107575.1 of Desulfobacteraceae bacterium. Lineage (GTDB taxonomy): Bacteria > Desulfobacterota > Desulfobacteria > Desulfobacterales > Desulfobacteraceae > JAIOSM01. The sequence goes on from JAIOSM010000009.1 coordinate 430, forward strand.
ATGACAAAATTGCACATATAGATGACCGCCCCGGAGTGCCCGGTGTTTACAGCTATATCTTTTTTGCAGATATTATCAGTGCTGCGGGAGGCAAGGTTGGCATATGGTTTTCCTACTACGCACATACAGTTATCAAGGTTGATCCAGATACCAAAGCAGTTGCTGTGTTTAGCCCTTATTCGCCCAACGAAAGCAATGAGTGGTAACTCTTTACTATAGTTTTAATTAATAAATTTCTGTTTTGTTTTTATTCCTTTGATAATTGAGCCAGGGCACAACAGTTTTAGGGCGCCATTTTTTGCCATATAAAAAGTTGTCAATATGGGGAAACAGTATTTGGGCAATTTTTGATTTTGCAACAAAAAGTCCCACAAATCTATGTAAAAATGTATTTGGTCTGCTAAAAGGGCATATTGCCATACAAATTGAGCAATCAGTCCCAACTTTGCTCCAGTAATCAAAGCAAGATTCTTCATCAAGTTTCCATTTTGCAAATCCATTGTAGATCACCTTTTCACCCTGGGGTATTGATTTTGAAGGGCAGGAATCAGCGCATTTTTTGCAACTTTTGCAAAATTTTTCGACACCAAGGGAAATTGGTTTATCCGGGATTAGTGGCATATCTGTTAACACAGCAAAAATACGAACTCTTGCTCCAAATTTAGGAGCAATCAAATAGCCCTGGCGGCCAACTTCTCCAAGACCTGCATCTGCGGCAAGAGGCGGCAGAGGGATGTCATAATTACGTGAATGTTCGGCAATACCTCTATATCCCATGTATGAAAACCATTTACCAAGCAAAGTGGACAGGTATGCTCCTTTAGCATAAAGATGAGCACTCTCTGCAACAGTTGGAGTATGGGGAGCTGATATAACGTGGCCATAATTCATTTCAGTGATCATTACAACGGCATATGGCGGCAGATTTTTGATTTCTCTGCCCCAGTCCTTTGCTCCATAATGTATTTCACCCTGGTTTGAATAAATAAGATCCGGATCAACTTTTGTAATTCCTACCAGATCAGCACCAATATGTCTTGCAAGGTTTTTAACAATCAATGTTGCTTTTTCAGGGCTCAGATTTGCAATGGGAGCATCAGGATCAGGATCATTGCATGCCTGCTGCCCAAGAAGCATGGGCATAGAAAAGGAAGCATGCATCATTGCAACATTAGGTTGATATTCATTATCAATACTTCCGGATATGCCTAAAATACCGCTTTGTCTTCTTTTTGCATCATGCTCTTCTTTTTCAGGGTAGATTTCATTATAAAAAGTACTATATTGTTTAGTCCCCGATATCAGGCTTCTATGTCTTGCAAAAATCGAATCCCTTTCATCAAATCGTTGGGGCTTGCCAACCAGATAGCCCTTTGCGCCTTTTAAGGCTTTTTTATTTGGTTTTGCAGGGATTAGAAGGCTGAGAAAAAATATAATTCCTGCAGCAAAGAAAAATAATACTGTTATTTTCATTTGTGGAATTAATATTAAAACGCCCAGGAGTATTATACAAACAGCCCCTATAATACCAATTTTTGTAGCTCTCACTTCTTGTTCCCGATAAGACTCAAAGGCAAAATATGAGAAAGCTGAAAATAAAAAAAAGTTAACAACAAGTAATGATCCGGTTAAAAAATTCATTATAGAGTTACTCCATTATTTGTTTGTATTTTTTGATCATTGCCTTGGGAATATTTTTTCTTATCCAGGGGATGTTTATCCATATATTGAATGAATTAATCAAAATAAAAGTTGAACCAATCAGGCAGTCTGTGAGCCAGTGGGCGCCAACAACCATCCTGGGGAGAATAAACGGCAAAAGTACAAAACAAGAAATAATGCCAAGTTTTTTAGTCCCATAAAGAAAAAAGTAGAGTGTAGAGCATACCAGAACTGCAGCATGATCTCCAGGGAAACAATCCTTGCTGGTATCTTTAAACTCAAAAGATGTAATGATTTCTGAGAGTCTGATCCCGCCCTCAAGTGCTAATGACGGACTTACCCTATGATAATCAAGAAGGCCTGCAACACCGGCAAACATAGCTTTATTAACAATTATTGTGATTGTTATAAAAATAATAAAGGATATAAATTTTTTAAGGGGTATGGCATTATTTGGTACATTTTTTTTTCCTGTATACATATGAAAAAGCAGTATCGCTAAAACAAGCAAGCCTCCTGCAAGATCAAAGATACGCATGTTTGTAACTGCCCAGAATAGCTGCCAGGTTTTCCCGCTTTCAAGGGTTGAGTTGAGATAATAGTAAACATAATTATCCAGGCGGTCAAAATAAACACCGGTTAAAGGGGTTACCCATAGAAACAAGAGCAAAAAGGACAGCAATGTAAAAATTGTAAATCTGATTATATATTTTTTGTTTTGCTCATGGATCATAAGTTTTTATCTGGCCTACCTGGCATTTTTCCAGTTAATATTAACAGGTCGTTTTTCAGCCAAAAGCCATATTGAACATCCTTTTGGAATATTAGTGTCATCGGCCGGGCTCATTAAGACTTTCTCACGTGCTGGTTTTATTGCAAAGGCAAGATAATTATATTTTTTTTTTAAATATTGAAGCAATTCCCGCCATTGCCAGCCCTGCCCATTCTGTTGATTATAGTTTGGGCTATCCGGAATCGTAATAAAGTAGATATCTTCTGCTTTATCATTTTGAGTTAAAATCCGCATTGGAATATGTACTTTATTCTGTGTCGCCTGAATAATCATTTCTGTTGTCATCTGCATGATCACTCCAAAATCTCCAGGAATACTTGTTAAGGCATCAAATGATTTGTCGGAGAGGCATTCTACTATAACTTCACAGCTTTCTTTTTTTAATTTCAGTGTATTCATCAGAACAGGTGAATTGTTTTCATTTTCTTCAATATGAA
>JAIOSM010000275.1 GCA_021107575.1 Desulfobacteraceae bacterium
AGATAAAAACTCCTGTTGGCAGGATTGTCCATACAGGAGATTTCAGGATGAGCCATGGTATTGCAGAAGAAAACCCCACCGATGTCTCAAAATTTGCAAAATGCGGAGAAAAGGGTGTTTTAGCATTGCTTTCTGATTCCACAAATGTGGAAAAAGAAGGTTATACCATGTCAAATCAAGCTCTTGGTAGGAATCTTGACTCTTTTGTGGCAGCAAGTGATGGCAGAGTAATTATAGCTCTTTTTGCATCCAATGTTGCAAGAATCCAGCAGCTTGTTGATATTGCCTTTAAAACAGGGCGGTTAGTTGTTTTCGATGGCAGAAGTATTTTACAAACTGTAGCAGTCGCAAGAGAGCTTGGATATGTAAAATGCCATGAAGATAAGATACTGGATATCAAAGAGATAAAAAATATTCCAAGCAATCAAGTGCTTATTATAACTACAGGCAGCCAGGGAGAGCCCATGTCTGCGCTTGCGCGGATGGCTAAAGGTGTGCACAGACAGGTTAAGATAAAACGTGGAGATAGTGTTATCCTCTCATCTAAGGATATTCCGGGCAATGAAAAAGCAATAGCAAGTATTATTAATAATTTATATAAACGTGGCGCAGATGTTGTTTATAATAAGGTTGCTGATGTGCATACTTCAGGTCATGCCCAGCAGGAAGAGTTAAAATTGATGATCAGTCTTACCAAACCTGAATATTTTATTCCTATTCATGGTGAGTATCGTCATCTGGTAGTACATGCAAGGCTTGCTGAAGGGCTTGGTGTCCCAAAGGAAAAATCTTTTGTGGTTGAAGATGGCGGCATTATTGTCTTTGATGAAAATGGCGGAAAAATATCCGGGAGAGTTAATGTCGGAAAAATTCTTGTGGATGGCAAAGGAATTGGAGATGTCGGCAGAAGTGTTTTAAAAGAAAGACATCAGCTTTCTGAGCATGGGCTTGTCATCGTTTCAATGGTATTGGATGAAGAAACTGGTGATATTATTTCAGGCCCTGATCTTGTTTCCAAAGGTTTTGTTTTTAATGCGGCAACAGGGTATCTTGTTGATGATGCACAATGTGTGATTCTTGAGGTTGTTGAAGAATTAAGGCAGGGGCTGTTGGGTGGAATGGATATGGAAATTTTACGAAATAGATTAACTAAGGCACTAAAGGAATATTTTAATTTTGCAATAAAACGTAAACCAATGATACTACCGGTGATTATTCAAGTATGAAAAAAGAACTCATTGGAATATTATTTTTATTTTCTTTTATTTTGCTTCTGTTGAGTTTGTTTTCATACAGCGCAACAGATCCTTCGTGCTGCAATAATCCTTTTTTTAAGCCTGAAAATATTGAAAATCTTTTTGGACTCTTGGGTGCTCATATTGCAGGATTGTTTGTATTCCTGTTTGGACTTGGCGCTTTCTGGCTTCCATGCCTGCTTTTACTTTGTGCTCTTTGGTATTTTAGGGGGAAATCCAACAAGGTAATTGTTTGTACGTTTATTGGCGGATTCTTCCTGATCATTGCAACAGGCGGGTTTTTCAGCTTGTATAAAGAACAATACGCCATTTTAGGCACAACGTTTTCATCAGGCGGAGTAGTTTCAATTGCATTTGCTGATTTCCTTTTTCAATTTACCAATAGAGCAGGGACCATCATTATTCTGCTATTTTTTTTAGTTGTTGGTTTTACTCTTACAACAGGAGTCTCTTTTTTTACTCTTTTGTTATTTTTTAAAGATAGATTGTCAAAGTTTTTTCAAATTTTGAAAAATGATTTTAATGAAGCCTCACTTTTGGTAAAAGAGTATTTTGAAAAATGGCGTGAAAGACGAGAAGAAAGAATAGAAGAAAAAGAAGAAGCAATTAAAACTCTGCCTTTTATACAGACAGAGGATAAGTATAATGGTGAATATGAATATTTGTCTGACCCAAAGATCGAGTATGAACCGCAGGATCAGAAACACAGAAAATCAGAGCCTATAATAACTGAGATTAATACAGAGGAATCAGTTTCAGGATCTTCTTTTTCAAGTATTGATGGTATTAGAGATGATATACGGGAGGGTAGGAATTTTTCACTTCCTACTCTTTCATTTTTGCAGGATAAAAAACAAAGAATCAAAAAAATTGATACTGAAAAACTCAAAGAAAAAAGCAGGCTGCTTGAAGAAAAGTTTAAAGACTTTAACATTGCAGGCGAGGTTGTTGAAATTCTTCCTGGACCTGTACTTACAACATTTGAATACAGACCTGCACCAGGTGTAAAAATAAGTAAAATTGTTACTTTGACAGATGATTTAGCTCTTGCGTTAAGTGCAATGAGCATTCGAATTGTGGCGCCGATTCCCGGTAAAGATGTCATAGGAATTGAGATTCCAAATGATGTAAAAGAGCCTGTTTTTTTAAAAGAACTTGTAGGTTCTAAAGAGTTTCTAACTTCTGAGTCAAATCTTACATTGGGTCTTGGTAAAGATATTCTTGGGAATATTGTAGTTACTCATTTGGATAGAATGCCCCATCTCCTGATTGCAGGTGCTACAGGTACAGGTAAGAGTGTCGGGTTAAATTCAATGATTGCAAGTCTTCTTTATAAAGCATCTCCGGATGAGGTTAAATTTATAATGATTGACCCTAAACGGATTGAATTGTCAGTTTATGATGATATCCCTCATCTTATTTCCCCTGTGGTTACGGACATGAAAAAGGCTACAAATGCTTTGCACTGGGCAGTCAAGGAAATGGAAAGAAGGTACGAGGTCTTAGCTGAGACCGGAACAAGAAATATTGACCAGTATAATGAATATGTTGACCGTGAAAACAAAAAAAGCAAACATGCAAAAAATTCTGAAGGAGAGGAGCAGGACACAGGATTTTTGGAGCGGTTACCTTTTATTGTAATTATTGTTGATGAATTTGCTGACCTTATGATGGTTGCTTCAAAAGATGTAGAAATCCTTTTAACCAGGCTTGCCCAGATGGCAAGAGCTGCCGGGATGCATTTGATCCTGGCTACCCAGAGACCTTCTGTAAATGTTTTAACAGGTATAATAAAAGCAAATTTTCCAACAAGAATTTCATTCCAGGTGTCTTCAAGAGTAGATTCCAGGACCATACTTGATTCCAATGGTTCTGAAAATCTTCTGGGTAACGGTGATATGTTGTTTGCTCCTCCCGGAACAGGCAGGCTCATAAGAATTCAGGGGACATTTGTCTCAGAGCAGGAAATTAAGAATATAACTGATTTTTTAAAGGCGCAAAGAAAGCCTGAATATGTTGAAGAGATTACAAAAACGCAGGATGACGAAGAGCCTACACTTTTTACCAAGGTTGATTATGACGAAAAATATGATGAAGCTTTGGCTTTTGTAACAAAAACAAAACAGGCATCAATTTCCGGAGTACAGCGTCGTTTCCGTATAGGCTATAACAGGGCTGCAAGAATAATTGAGATGATGGAGAAAGAAGGTGTAGTGGGTCCTTCAGACGGCTCAAGACCAAGAGAAGTTTTAGTCAGAAGTTATGATGATTGATTTTAAATTTGCATCCAGCATCAAAGGTTTTATGCATGATGATGAAGCCCTGCTTCTTTATCAAACTTCATTAAAAGCAGCTGAATCAGGGGCTTTACTTGAGATCGGCAGCTATTGTGGAAAATCAGCATATTTTATTGGCATTGCAGTTAAAAAGAAAGATGGGGTTCTCTTTTCTATTGACCACCATAAAGGTTCAGAAGAGCAACAGCCCGGGCAAGAGTACTTTGATTCTGATCTGTTTGATGAAAAAACAAATCGTATAAATACCCTTCCTTTATTTGAAAGTACAATAAAAAGCGCCTCATTGGAAGAGTTCGTTGTACCGATAGTTGCTGAGTCTACAGTCGCGGGTAAAATGTGGTCAACTCCTCTTTCAATGCTGTTTATTGATGGTGGTCACAGCTTTGAAGATGCATTGAAAGATTATAATACATGGGAAAAGCATATTATTCACAATGGCTTTCTTGTGATTCATGATATCTTTTCAGATCCTGCAAAGGGTGGACAGGCGCCACGAATTGTTTATGAGAAAGCCCTTGAATCAGGTAAGTATCAAAAATTTGCATTTGAGAAACACTTGGGGTACTTAAGCGTCTTTAATAAAATAAAGAACCAGACTCTTGCCGATTAATGGGTCTAACAGTTTTTCAATAACTCTGGTTACCTTTGGTTTTTTCATAAGATCCCATACAAGCAGTTTGTGATATAAGTTTATTATAAAAGAATTTTTACGGTTGCACCCGATAAGGCATTTTAACCACCAGAATGGTGAATGCAGGCTGTGGGCATAATGGGTTTTAAAATGTCTAACCCCACATTTTTCAACCATGGCAATAATATTTTTTTTTTGATAGATTCTAATATGTCCCTGATTCACATCTAAATATTCATCTGAGAGCATCCAGCATATTTTTTCCGGGAGAAATCTTGGAACGCTTATGGCAAGTATGCCTTTATTCTTTAAGACTCTTAAAAGCTCTTTTACAGCTTTTTGATCATCAGGAATATGTTCTAAGACTTCTGAGCAGATAACTATATCAAAGGCTTTATTTTTAAAAGAGAGCCTGGTAATATCAGTACAGTTGAGACCCCATGAAGAATCTTTAAAATCATCTAATTTTTCATGAAATTTAAGTTTTTTTTTTGTTTTTAAAAGATCTGAAAAACTTAAATCAGCTCCCTGGCAGAAAATATTTTTTTCCTGACAGGCTCTTGCAACATGCCTTCCTTCACCACATCCCATATCAAGGATTTTCTGGCCTGGCTTTATTCCAAGATTTTTAAAATTTATAGTAAGCATAAAATACTCATGGGTTTTATTATTTATGCCCCGCCATTATGGCCGGCAATTACATCTCTGTATGCCTGAACAGTTTTTTTGGCTGTACTCTCCCATGTAAATTCTTTTAAAATTCTTTTGTATCCGGCAGCCGCAAGTCTTTCTCTCTGGGCAGGATCATCTAAAAGTTCTAAAAGAGCATCTTCTAAAGCTTTGGCATCACCGGGTGGAACAAGTTTTGCTGCATCACCTGTGACTTCAGGCAAAGCTCCGCCTGTGGTGCATATTAAGGGGATTCTGCATGCCATAGCTTCCCCGGCAGGAAGACCAAAGCCTTCATAAAGAGAAGGAACTACAGCTATGCTTGCTTTTGCATATTCTTTTATAAATCTTGCATGGTCAATACGTCCGGTAAAAGTAACATAATCGTTTAAATTTAGTTTTTTTATCAGTTTTTCAATACCACCATTCTTTTTTGGCTTACCAATAACAATAAGTTTGATTTTACGCTTTTTTGTGATTTCTTTTACTGCCTGGAGGAGCTGATAAAGTCCTTTTAAAGGGGTGTCTGCACTATTTGTTACAATTATTCTTTCAGGGTCTTTTTGAACATTGTCCATGGGATAAAATAAACTTGTATCTATTCCAATGGGGATAGAAGTAATTTTTTTTTTTGGAATTTTAAATTCTTTTGAAATATCTTGTTTTGAAAATTCAGATACAGTTATTATTTTGTTAACCCTTTTAGCAACATACTTTTGCATTGTAATGAATGAATACCATCTTAGGTGTTTTACTTTTGTCAAATATGATTCTGTGCTCCTGATGGCAATTTTTCTGTCAACAGTTATTGGATGATGTATGGTCGCAACAAGAGGAATGTTTTTTGATATTGAGAGCATTGAAAAAGCAAGACATTGATTATCATGTATAATGTCATATTTATCATACTTGTCTTTAAGGTAACGATTAGCACGCATGCCAAAGGTAAAAGGCTCAGAATAACCCATTGTTGAGACTCCAAACCATTCCATAAAATTGATAGGATCTTTTAGTTCAG
>JAIOSM010000045.1 GCA_021107575.1 Desulfobacteraceae bacterium
AGGACCCTGTGCTGTGGAAAGCATGGAGCAATCCATGTCCATTGCAAAATCAGTAAGACAATATGGCGCTGTTCTTTTCCGGGGTGGTGCTTATAAACCACGCTCATCTCCCTACTCTTTTCAGGGGCTTGAAGAAGAGGGACTGAAAATACTTGCCAAAGTCAGAGAAGAGACAGGCCTTGGAGTAGTAACTGAAATGACTTCTCCTGTCCAGGCTGATTTAATGATGCAGTATGTTGATGTAGTTCAGATCGGTGCAAGAAATATGCAGAATTTTGAATTACTTAAATGTGTAGGCAAAATGGGAAAACCTGTTCTTTTGAAAAGAGGGCTTGCATCCACAATTCAGGAGTGGTTGATGTCCGCGGAATACATTGTATCTGAAGGGAACGACAATGTTATATTATGTGAGAGAGGCATCAGAACGTTTGAACCATCTACCAGAAACACTCTTGATCTTTCAGCAATTCCTGTGCTGAAAAAATTAACACATCTTCCCATAGTAATTGATCCGAGCCATGCAACAGGTATAAGAGAAAAAGTCAGTCCCATGGCAAGGGCAGCAATTGCAGCCGGAGCTGATGCGTTAATGATAGAAGTTCATAATGATCCGGACAATGCTTTGTCAGATGGGCCTCAGAGCCTCTATCCTGAGCAATTTGGGAAACTCACCAGAGATCTTTATGTTATTGCTCCTGTTGTGGGAAAACAGATGGATTTTGATTATCTTAAAAAATCAGAAATAATGAAAAAATCAAATGGCAACGGCGCAGGAACAGCGGCTTTTATTGGTGCCCTGGGAGCTTACAGCCATAAAGCAGCCATACAGTATTTTGGTGATGATATTAAACCTTTACCAATGGAAACATTTAGAGATGTTTTTAAAGTTGTTGATATGGGCGATGCAGAGCACGGAGTGATTCCACTGGAAAATTCTCTTTCAGGTTCTATTCACGAAAACTATGATCTTCTTCAGGAATACGACCTTAAGATAACAGGAGAAATAACAATTCGTGTGGAACATTCATTGATTGCGCATAAAGGTGCAACTAAAGAATCTATTACTAAAGTGCTGGCACCGCCACCGGCTTTTTCTCAATGCAGGCATTATCTTGATCAACACCCTGATTATGATCAGATACCTGTGAAAGCTACTGCAAGCGCAGTTAAGACTATCAGTGAATCCAATGATTTAACATTGGCTGCTATTGGAAGCAGTATGGCTGCAGAAATTTTTAAAATGGAAAATATTGATAAAGGGATAGAGGATAATCCAAGGAATTATACAAGATTTGCAATAATATCCAGGAACGATCAAACACCTGCTCAAGGGAAAAAATCTTCAATAATTTTTTCAACTCCAAACAAACCCGGAGCATTATTTGATGTTATGAAAGTGTTTTCAGAGCACGACATCAATCTTGTTAAACTCGAATCAAGACCAATAGCAGGAAAGCCATGGAAATATATGTTCTATGTAGATTTAGAAATAAATATAGAAGATGAGAATTCAGAGAAAGCGCTTGCAACAATTAAAGAAAGAACCGATTATTTTAGAATTCTCGGGGTGTACTAAAGCGGACTAATTTACCAATAAGGCGTGCCCAGAAAATTGCAACTACTCTTTGAAGATTTAATTGAGTATTGTATCAATCGTAAGGTTTGCAAGCATCAGGCCAAAAATACCTGTGACATATGGGACAGTGCCAAGGGGAGGTCTTTCTCGTCCGTGATCCGGCTCTCTGATTAATTCGGAATTCAGATCCGGGTTCAATTCTTCTTCTGATTTTAATAATAATGCTTTAGTATTATTATTTGGTGGTTCTTCTGAATAAACACATTGGATATTTTCAGAAACACCTTGCCTGCGAAGTCTTCGCCTGACAAACCGTGCCAGGGGGCAGACACTTGTTTCAAAAAGGTCGCTTATTTTTATTTTGGATGCATCTGTTTTGCCGGCAGCTCCCATACTTGAAATGATTGCTAAACCATTTTCCTTTGCTTTACAGATAAGGTTTACCTTGGAGTTTAATCCATCTATGGCATCTATAACAACATCAATATCTTTTGATAGCAATGAATCGATACTTTCTGCATTAACAAAGGAATCATGGGTACGGGATCGTGGAATTTTTAAGATACTGCTCAGGTGTGGTTTACGGGTTGAAGAAACAGCAAATTTGGCACATGGTGATGTGTGTTTCAGGCATAGGTTAATACATATAAAAAAAGGCAGAGGCAATAAAGATCCTCGTACAATTTTTACTTTTAAGTTTTGGCAATTAGCTTTAACCAATATTAAGTTGGTTGCAGCATTTAGAAATCCAAATGCTGTGGCAAATTCATTAAAAAAACGTAATGGATTTGAATTACAGAAATTAATTGAGCTATGGTACGCTTACAATAAAGAACTTATAGAATTGAATAAACACGAAAATATTTTTATCGTAGATTTTGATGCAAAAAAAATGAATACAACAAACAAATACTGCATATCGTAAAAAAGCTTAACATTAAAAGTACTAGTAAAAAGGTTGTTACTTTTTACGATGATAGTTTAATCAATAATGTTGGTTTTAAAAAGCCTGATAATCATTTAATAGAGTATGTTTATTC
>JAIOSM010000315.1 GCA_021107575.1 Desulfobacteraceae bacterium
CTTAATATGTGCGGTGCTGTGCATTGTTCTGACATAGCTATCCTTGGCTATCACAGAAAACCACCAATGCTTGATCATGAGTATCTTGATAAAGTATGTGAGATTCCTCTTGCGATTAAAGCCTGCCCAACAGCAGCAATTAAACCTTCAAAAGTTGAACTTGCTGATGGCACAGAAGTAAAATCAGTTGCTGTAAAGAATGAAAGATGTATGTTCTGCGGTAATTGTTACACAATGTGTCCTTCAATGCCTCTTGCTGATACAGAAGGTGACGGTATTGTTCTCATGGCCGGTGGAAAAGTGTCCAACAGAATCAGCGAGCCAAAATTTTCTAAAGTTGTTGTTGCATTTTTACCAAATGAGATGCCAAGATGGCCAAGCATGACCAAAGCTATTCAAAACATGGTTAATGCTTATTCAAATGGTGCCAACAAGTATGAAAGACTTGGTGACTGGGCTGAGAGAATTGGATGGGAAAAGTTCTTTGAAGTATGTGAGCTTGATTTTACTCATCACTTGATTGATGATTTCCGTCAGCAGGCATACATGAGCTGGCGTCAGACTACACAGTTTAAGTTCTAACAGGACTTTATACTATAAAGCCAAAAAAGCCGGAGTAGTTTTTATTCGCTCCGGCTTAAAACCGATTTGGAAGGGGGCTAAAAATAATGAGTGATCTTCTTAACGATCATGAGGCAGCAACTAAAGCAGTTGTTGATTTCCTCACTAAGAAATCAAAGACAAAGACAAAATTTTATTTCAAAGATTTTTATAAAATTTTCCCTGATGATAAACCCAGAATGATAAAAAAAGTTATTAACAAGATGGTTATTGATGAAGTCCTTGAATACTGGTCTTCCGGTAGTACAACCATGTATGGGCTTGTAGGTCTGGGGATACAGCATGAGTCTGAGGGCGAAGAATAATAGAAGATTTTTTCCATGCAGGATATTAAAAAAGGCTTTCCAGGACTTGTAATAGCCGGGTTAAGAGGCGGTTCAGGAAAAACAATTGTTTCATTAGGAATTACTACTGCATGGACTACAAAGAAATATAAGGTTTCCTGTTTTAAAAAGGGACCTGATTATATTGATGCCGGTTGGCTTTCTTATGCGACCGGCATTCCTTGTTACAACCTTGATACCTATCTTTGTTCAGAAGATAAGGTTGAAAATTCATTTAAAACACGTTCCAAAGGTTCGGATATTGCTGTTGTTGAAGGTAACAGAGGTTTATTTGATGCCATTGATATTGAGGGGAAAACATGTACAGCAGAACTTGCTAAACTTTTAAATTTACCGGTTCTCTTAGTTGTTGATTGCACAAAAAGCACAAGGACAATTGCGGCTCTTGTTATGGGCTGCATGGCTTTTGATCCTGAACTTAATATTATGGGAGTGATCCTTAATCGAGTTGCAGGAAAAAGACATGAAGGTAAAGTAAAGAGGAGTATAGAAAAATTTTGCAATATCCCTGTCCTTGGGTCCATACCTAAGCTTAAAGAAGAAGACTTCCCGGAAAGACATATGGGTCTTATAACCTGTGAAGAACATGCCAGATCAAAAGAGTGTCTTGATACTTTTTTAAGAGTAGCTAAAGAAAATATTGACCTTGATGCTATTTATAATATTTGTAACAAGATTTCTAATAAAGATAAAAAGGAACAACCAGCCAAAACCCGGCTTCCAGCAAGTGTAGAGTCCAAAATTCGACCTTCAATCATTGAATGCCCGACAATTGGTATAATCAAAGATTCAGCATTCCAGTTTTATTATCCTGATAATATAGAAGCATTGATTCAAAGAGGCGCAAAAATTGAATATATCAGCCCTCTTGATCAGCAAACTATTCCTTCAGGCCTTGATGCTATTTATATGGGTGGAGGCTTTCCTGAAACACATGCTAAAGAGCTTGCTGCAAACAACGTTTTTAAAGCAGCTTTAAAAAAGCTTGCACAAAAAGGCCTTCCAATATATGCAGAATGCGGTGGTTTTATATATTTAGGTCAAAGCATTGAAATAGATCAAAAAGTTTATCCAATGGCAGACATACTGCCTGTTAAATTTGGTTTATCAAAACGCCCGGTAGGGCATGGTTATACATCTGTGAAAGTTGTGCATAAAAATTCTTATTATAAGGAAGGTGAAATAATCCGAGGGCATGAATTCAGGTATTCAACAATCCTTGATATTGATTATAAACCAGATGAAATGGCATTTAAAATGGAACGGGGTAAAGGGATTATTGATAAACTTGATGGATTTTGCAGAAAAAATGTTTTTGCAACTTATACCCACATACATGCACTTACCACGCCTTTGTGGGCAGAAGGTTTGGTAAAACAAGCTTTACAATATAAAGAATTAAATAAAAACAGGTAAAGACAAAAACAGAGCATAAAAAAAGAGGCTTTCCATATAACAATGGAAAGCCTCTTTTAGTTTGTATAAATTATATTTTTTTTAGTCTATTTCTTTTTCTTTGGATGACATTTTGTACAACTTGTAGGAGCTGGTCCTTTTCTGCCTTTTGGATCACCAGCTTTGATATTAACTTCTTTATGATAGTCAATACAGTTCCCATGCATTGCATTTTCAAGTACCATGATGTTTTTTCTGTCTTCTTTGCTTTTTGTTAATTTTGTATGACATTCAACACATCTTTGAACGTTGTCGCCCATTTTAAGATCGGCAAGTGCTTTGCCATCTTTGTCATGGTGACAGTCTCCACATGAAATACCATAATCTTCTGCGTGTTTTTTATGTGAGAGTGTAGCAGGACTTTTCTTGGGGGATTTATACTCTTTAGTTCGCACTTCAAAAGTATCAGCTACTTCAGTACCAGCTTGAAGGCCAGTAGCAATGAAAACCAATGCAATACCAACAGCCATCAGAAAAATTAATAATTTTTTAGTCATAACAAATTTACTCCTTATAATCGTTATCAATTCCATTATTCCTTATCGTTAATCATCTCTTTTTTACAACATAAAACCTTTTTATGTCAAGTTGTATCTTAATCTTTTCCATCTTGTTTTGCATTACTATTATCATTCTCAGAATCAGTTTTATCTTTATCTTCAGTTTCTGTTTTTTTCTTCTGGAAAAATTTTGCTCCTAGAATACTGATTTCATAAAGAATCATTAATGGAATCGCCATCATGGTCTGGGTTATAACATCAGGAGGAGTGATAAGAGCAGCTCCTGCAAAGAAAATCAGGAGGGCATATTTTCTGTTTTTTTTGAGAAAATCTACAGAGACAAGTCCCATTTTTGCCATAAACGTAATAACCAAAGGTAGCTCAAAAACAAAACCAAACGCCAAAAGCATTTTAGAGGCAAACCCCAGATATTCCTTCATTGATGGCATGGCTTGAATTGATTCATTGGAAAAACTAAGAAAAAATTGAAAACCAAAAGGAAATACAAAAAAGTAACCAAATGAAGAGCCTAAAAGAAAAAAGATTAAAGAGAGAAAGACTAATGGAAGTATAAACTTTTTTTCTTTACTGTAAAGCCCTGGAGAAATAAACATCCAGAATTGATAAAAGAGTACTGGTGTTGCAACAACAACGCCTGAGAGTAATGCCACTTTAAGATATGTAAAAAAAGCCTCAGGAAGACCTGTGAAAATCATTTTGCTATTTTCACCCATTGCCTTAATCAATGGTGCTGTCAAAAATTCAAAAATTTTTTCTCTAAAGTAGTATGATACAAGAAATCCTACTCCAACAGCTATAAAAGAGCGTACAAGTCTATCTCGGAGCTCAGTTAAGTGCCCCATTAAAGGCGTTTTAGTTTCAGAACTCATTATTTTGCACTGTCCTCTTTGTGATCTTTCGGGCCTTCTTTCAGGTTTTCTTCTGATGGTTTTTTTTCTGGCTTTTCTTCAGCAGTATCATCTGAAGTCTCAGGGTCTTCTTTACTGTCAGGAACAGAGTCATCAAAATCAGCATCATCGGAATCAGTGCTGTCTGAGTTATTACTCTCTTTCTTATCAGCAAGATCTTTATTAGCCTGTTTAACATTTTCTTTAATTTCTTCTGTGGGGATATCGATATCAGAAATTGATGTTTCTACATTAATGCTGTTTTTAAAGTCTTGAGCAGCACCTTTAAATTCTCTCATGGATTTACCAAGCGTTTTTGCAAGATCAGGTAATTTCTTTGGGCCGATAATTATTAGAGCTAACGCAAGTATAAGTAATATTTCTGGCATTCCAAGACCGAACATTTTTTTACTCCTTTAAAAATTTTATAAACACTATATTTATAACGGTTTATCATATTGTGTCAAGAAACTATAATGTTTATTTCTGAATTCTTTTTTATAAGTTGACTTCTATTTACCTTGCAGGTAGAAAATATTCATAAGAGGAGCAGGAAATAAGAGGTTATGCAAAATATCAGAAAAAAAGTATTAGAAGCTAAAAAATTTTTAGCCGATAGAACTGATGGAATAAAAAACCCGTGTGAAGTTGGATTGTTAACAGGACCTAATGAAGATGAGTGGGGTCTTAGATTCCCTGATATGACACAGGTTTATGATAAAAAATTAGCCTTGCTTGCAAGGAAAATTGGTAAGGAAAAAAATATTAAATTGCAGCATGGTGTGTATGCAGGGCTTTGTGGCCCAAGTTTAGAAACACCTTCTAAGACAAGGTATTTAAAAAGTATTGGCGGCGATGCAGTAGGGTTTTCAACTGTAATGGAAGCAGCAATCGCAGGCGTCCATGCCGGCATGAAAATTTTGGGGCTTGCCACAATAACCAATATAAATAATCCTGATGCACCTGAAAAAGCGACTGTGGAAGAAATCATTGGAAGTGCCCAAAAAGCAAGTGAGAACGTCAATGCTCTTGTTTCTGGTATCGTTCAAAATATTTAACTTACAATTTATAACTTAGGATTTATAATTGGCGGAAATACAGAAATTAAGTATTGCATATTCAAGCTGTCCCAATGATACGTTTATTTTTAATGGCCTTGTGCATGAACTTTTTAATACTCCAGGCCTGGAATTTGATGTTACACTGGCAGATGTTGAAACACTGAATAAAAGAGCAAAAAATGCTGTTTATGATATTACAAAGCTTTCCTTTGCAGCTTTTGGGTCTGTAAGGGATAAATATAGGCTGTTAAAGGTTGGTGCAGCACTGGGGCGCGGGTGTGGGCCGCTTATTATCAGTTGTTCAGAAAAGCAGCTTTCCAGTAAGGAAAATCCTGTCATTTCCATACCTGGTTTTGGAACCACAGCATATCATTTATTAAGGCTTTATTTGAATGATCAGATCCAAGAATCCGGCAGGGATATCAACCCTGAAATTATTTCCATGCCTTTTGAAAAGATTATGCCCCACCTGTTAGAAGGGAAATCTGATTTTGGAGTTATTATCCATGAAGGCAGATTTGTTTATGAAAACATGGGATTCCATTTAATTTGTGATCTTGGGAAATGGTGGGAAGAAAAAACTTTATTACCAATCCCCTTAGGTTGTATTGCTGTAAAAAAATATATTGGAAAAGAACTTAGCCAGAAGATAGAAGAATTAATAAAACAGAGCATACAATACGCAAGAAATAATCCCGATGCTGGATATGAATATATAAAAAAGAATGCTCAGGAGCTTGATGATGATGTTATAGACCAACATATTGATCTCTATGTTAACGAGTTTACAGAGAATTTAGGTACTCAAGGAGAGGAAGCCGTCAGAGTTTTTTTTGACAAAACTGTCAAAGCAGGGATTATCCCTGAAAGCAATGAACCATTATTTGCGTCTGATATAACATGAAATATAAAAGCAAAACATATAAAACTTTCATACAAAATGCTTGCGATACTGTTGTTAAGTTCAATATGCTTGATAAAAAAGATAAAGTGCTCGCAGGAGTCTCGGGGGGGCCTGATTCTGTGGCGTTACTTTTGTTTTTGCTTGAGATAAAAGAAAAATATTTTTTAGAAATCGGAGTTGCTCATTTAAACCATATGTTAAGAGGCGCAGAAGCTGACAGGGATGCAGATTTTGTACGCGCTCTTGCTGAAAAACTGGGACTCCCTTGTTTTATTGGGAAAGAAGATGTTGCTGCTTTTGCAAAGGAGAATCGATTATCCATAGAAGATAGCGCAAGAAAGGTTAGATATTTTTTTTTAGAGGATGTTTTAAAAAAGAATACATATTCAAAAATTGCACTGGGGCATAACAGAGATGATAATGCAGAACTTATATTGATGAATGTTTTGAGAGGCTCCGGCACAAAAGGGCTTACGGGAATTCCACCTAAAAGAGAAAATACTATTATTCGACCTTTGATACAAACAGCAAAACAGAACATTATGAAATTTCTTAAATCCATTGACCAGACTTATGTGGTGGACTCATCTAACAATGATAATAAATATTTGAGGAATTCGATTCGGAATAGTTTTATCCCTTTAATAGAGAAAGAATATAACCCAAAAATCAAAGAGTCGCTTATCAGGCTTTCAACCATAATAAAAGATGAAGATGAATGGATGGGAAAAGAGACTGAACTTATTTTTAATAAAGCATTAAAGAGTTTAAAGCCTGACAGTTTAAGACCGGAAAGAGTGGAATTGTCCTTAGATATTATTACAAATTGTCATTCGGCATTAAGAAAAAGAATAATTAGAAAGGCAGTAAAAAAAATTAATGGGAGCTTAAAAAAAATCAGCTCAAAGCATGTTGATGATGCAGTGGAATTATCTTTTTCCACAACTATTGGTGAAAGTATAGATTTGCCTGACCAAATTAGAATATTTAAGAAAGGAGAAAGCCTTTTTTTTAAAAAAGAATCTGTTCCTTTAAGGGACCTTGGAAAAAAAAGAAAGAATGAAAGAAAGATATAGGCTGTTTCTTGCTAAATTAAACTTGTTAAATTGAAATTTGTGTTTATTATTGAATAAACCTTTTCTAAGTTTTTGGTTTTTAAGGTTTTTAAAGGATGATATTTATTAGAAGAAGAAAGGAATCATTTTGAATCAATTTTATAAAAATTTGTCTCTTTGGCTGGTTATAGTATTGATGATGGTTATGCTTTATAATATTTTCAACCACCAGCAGAGTTTTCAGAAAGAGGTAGAATATTCTGAGTTCTTAGCAATGGTGGAAAGTAAGAATGTAAAGCATGTTAATATACAGGGTCAGAATCTTATTATTACAAGTTTTAAAGGTGAAGAATATCAAAGTTTTGCTCCTGATGATGCTAAGCTTATTGAAATATTAAGAACCAATGGAGTGTCAATAAAAGCATCTCCTCCCACAGAATCTTCCTGGTTAATGTCCATTGTAATATCCTGGCTTCCCATGATTGTTCTTATCGGTGTATGGATATTTTTCATGCGCCAGATGCAGGGAGGCGGAGGGAAAGCAATGTCTTTTGGGAAAAGTCGTGCCAGACTTATGGATGATAAGAAAGAAAAGGTGACTTTTCAGGATGTTGCTGGTATTGACGAAGCAAAAGAAGAGCTTACTGAAATTGTTGATTTTTTGAAAGACCCCAAAAAATATACAAGACTTGGGGGTCGCATTCCCAAAGGTGTTCTGCTTGTAGGTGGTCCTGGAACCGGTAAAACATTGCTCTCAAGGGCAGTTGCAGGAGAAGCAGGGGTTCCGTTTTTTACAATAAGTGGGTCTGATTTTGTTGAAATGTTTGTTGGTGTCGGTGCATCAAGGGTAAGAGACCTTTTTGCCCAGGGCAAGAAAAATGCTCCGTGTATAATTTTTATTGATGAGCTTGATGCTGTGGGTCGCCAGCGCGGCGCAGGCATGGGTGGAGGCCACGATGAAAGAGAGCAGACCTTAAATCAGCTTCTTGTAGAGATGGATGGGTTTGAGTCCAACGAAGGAGTTATCCTCATGGCTGCTACAAATAGAGCTGATGTGCTTGATCCTGCTTTGCTCCGCCCGGGTAGATTTGACCGCCAGGTCTTTGTGGATATGCCCGATATCAGAGGGAGAAAAGGGATTCTTGAAGTCCATATGAAAAAAACTCCTATAGGTGATGACGTTGATGTATTGATTATTGCTAAAGGAACACCGGGTTTTTCCGGCGCTGATCTGGAAAACCTTGTAAATGAAGCCGCTCTTCTTGCTGCAAAAAAAGGTCATGACAAACTTACAATGATGGATTTTGAAGATTCTAAAGATAAAGTAGTCATGGGACTTGAGAGAAAGTCTAAAGTTATTTCGGAAGACGAGAAGAAAACAACAGCATATCATGAAGCTGGCCACGCGCTTGTGGCAAGATTTTTGCCCCATGCCATGGCAGTGAATAAAATAACAATAATCCCCAGAGGGAGAGCCGCAGGGCTTACATGGTTTCTTCCGGAAGAGTCTGACTTTAAATATAAAGAGCAACTGGAAAGTGAACTTGCCGTCGCATATGGTGGAAGAGTCGCAGAAGAGCTTATCTTTAACAGAATATGCACAGGAGCTTCAAATGATATTAAACAGGCGACTGATCTTGCCAATAAAATGATCAGGATTTTCGGCATGAGTGAAGACCTTGTGCCCATGTCTTATGAGCAGCACCATGATAATATATTTATTGGAAGGGAGATGACCCAGGCAAAAGAATACTCAGAAGATACTGCAAGAAAGATTGATGCAGAAGTGAGTTCTCTTATCACCAGGTCTTATAAAAAAGCTCAGGAACTCCTTAAAGAGAATGTTGAAATTCTTCATGCTCTCTCAGAGCTTTTGATTGAAAAAGAAACAGTGATGGGCAAAGAACTTGACGAGCTTGTAAAGTCCATGAAGCCGGATTTTGTATTTCCCAAAAGAGATGAGAAAGAATATGAAGAGCCGAAACCTGAAACAAAATCCAAGGTTAAAGAATCAAAGGCTGAGGAACCGGAAATTAAAGAGAGTGATGAAGATATAAAATTAGATATTGATGATGAAGATAAAGCTGATAAGACCTGACAATGAAAGAATATACTCTTGAATGGGATAGATTTAAGCTAAAGCTTGGACAAAGCCCCTGCATTATGGGTATACTCAATGTAACACCTGATTCGTTTTCCGATGGCGGTAAGTTTTTTAATTTTGATCAAGCTGTAGCTCAGGGTAAAAAACTTGTTAAAGAAGGAGTAGATATTCTGGATATTGGTGGTGAATCCTCTCGACCTTTTTCAGAAGCGGTCTCTGTGGCACAGGAGATTGAGAGAGTTGTCCCGGTTATTAAGGAGTTATCTCATCAGATAGAAATCCCCATTTCAATTGATACGGTAAAATCAAAAGTTGCAAAACAAGCCCTTGATGCAGGAGCTTCAATGATTAACGATATCAGTGCTTTTGAAAAAGATCCGGAGCTTGCAGATTTGGCAGCAACAAGCAATATTCCTGTGATTATGATGCATATGAAAGGAACACCTGAAACCATGCAGATTAATCCTGAATATAATGATCTTATCAAAGAGATAAGTGATTATTTTGTTCAAAGAGTTGATTATGCTGTAAAAAAAGGTATACAAAGAAAGAATATCATCCTTGATCCTGGAATAGGTTTTGGGAAAACTGTGCAGCATAACCTTGTGATTCTTAATAATATAGATAAACTTGCCGAGTTCGGTTTTCCTTTACTCATTGGGAGCTCGAGGAAATCATTTATTCAGAAAATATTGAGTAAGACTAATGCAAAAGAGATGAAAGCACAGTCTGAAGAATGTGAAAACGGCACGCTCGCTTCTGTAGCAGCTGCTTTTATGAATGGCGGACATATTGTAAGGGTTCACGATGTTGCAAGAGTAAAACCTTTTTTACAAATATTAGATTCTATTAAACGTGCGTGAAATATTAAAAATCGACAGGCTGCTATTTTATTTATTAATTTTTATTCTTATTGGCAATGTCACAGGATGTAGCACAGAGCCTGTGGAAACAGATTTGCTTTTACCTGTTGAATTCTCTTCTATCCCTCTCAATCTTATACTAACCTCCCCTTCTGTTGATAAACTAGAAATTCGTGTCAGGGGGAATTCAGAACAGATTGAAAAAATAAAAACCATAGACCTTAAATATTCTGTTGATCTTTATACTGATCTGGCATCTGATCCTGCCGGTGAAAAGGTATTTATTGATCCAAGGATATATTATATCCCGGTTTTAAAAAAAAGAATATTTATTCCCCGTGGAGTCAAAATAATAAGTGTCAGCCCTGCTTACATAAAGGTTAGTCTGGAAAAAAAAGTTGTAAAGAGCTTTTCTGTTTCTGCTCCATATACAGGAGTGGCAGCGCCAGGCTATGTTGCTTTGTCCGCTCGAATAGAACCTTCAACAATAACTCTTACAGGCCCGGAATCAGTAATTGAGTCAATTAAAAGTCTTAAAACAAAACCAATTGATTTAACAAAAGTCAATGAAAGTTTTAAGAAAAAAATGCCTCTTGATTTAAAAGGGCTTAACTTAAAACCGGAACCTGCAATAGCAACAGTCTTTATCCCGGTAGAAAAAAAGCAAATTATTAAAATATTTAAAAATATCCCACTGGAGCTTAAAAATGCAAAGAAAAAAGACAGCGTAGCTCCTTTAAAAATCAGATTAACAATAAAAGGCGGACATGATATGCTAAACAGGAAGGGGATAAAAGATGAGATTAAGGTCAGCATAGATGTCAAAGGCTTGAAGCCGGGTATTTATGTTCGAAGTGCTGTGATTGATCTTCCACTTGAATTAATAATGACAGATGCTGAACCTGAGATTTTTACCGTGAAAATTGAATAGGGGAAAGAAATGCTTTTAGTTATTGATGTAGGTAATACAAATACGGTTATAGGTATTTTTAAAGAGAGTGTTTTAATTGAGGACTGGCGAATCAAAACCATCAGAGATACCACGGCAGATGAGGTTAATGTACTTATAAAAGCTTTGTTCTCAGATAGCGAGGTTATAAACAAAAAAGATATAAAAAAAGTTCTTATTTCATCGGTCGTACCTCCTGCCGTGCCAATACTGAATGCCTTTTGTAAAAAACACCTTAACCTTGTGCCCATCTGGATAACTCCGGATCTTGTCAGATCATTAATGCCTGTTCTGTATAAAAATCCTGATGAGGTAGGAGCAGATAGAATAGTAAATTCAATTGCAGCGTATAGAAAATATAAAACCTCTCTGATTGTTGTTGATTTCGGCACTGCAACAACGTTTGATGTGATATCAGCAAAAGGTGAATATATCGGGGGTGCGATCTCTCCGGGGATCGCGATTTCCTCTGAAGCTCTTTTCCAAAAAGCATCCAGGCTTCCGCGCGTTGAAATATTTCAACCAACTGATAAAGTAATAGGCAGAGATACCATAGAAAGTATAAAATCAGGAATTATTTATGGTTATGCATCTCTTGTTGATGGTATGGTTGAAAGGATGAAAAAAGAGATGAATTTTTTACCTGTTATAATTGCTACAGGAGGACTTTCTCCTTTGATTTCAAGCGTTTCTGAAAAAATAGATCATGTGGAAGAGTCTTTAACATTGGATGGTTTGCGTATTATTAGTCAGGAATTGTAAAATAACTTGCTAACAATTTTATTTTAGATATAATAACTAAATTAAAGACTGCATAAGGAGGATAGGATGAAGTCACTTGTAGTTGATGATGAGGTTGTCAGCAGAAAAAAAATGATTAAAATCTTGAGAAAATACGGCAAATGTGAAGAAGCAGAAAATGGAACAGAGGCAATTGAAAAATTCAGCATAAATGCTGTTGATGGGACTGATCCATTTGATGTTATCACTCTTGATATTTTGATGCCGGATATGAGTGGTTTAGATGTTTTGACAAGGATAAGAAAGATGGAGACAGATAAATCTATACTAAAAGAAAATCAGGTTAAAATTTTAATGGTTACTGCTAAATCTGAAAAAGAGATAGTGAGATTATCCATTGAGGGCGGGTGTAATGATTATATTATTAAACCTTTTAATAACCAATCAATGCAGATTAAACTTGAAAGAGTGGGTCTGTTAAGAGAAGATTAGAATAAACTTATGTATGAGCTGAACAAGGAAGAAAAAGAATTAATTGAAATTTGGAATTCAAATCAAAAAGAGAATATAAACACAAAATATATTGCGTCAGGTTTAAAAGAAGATGAAAGTATTGAAAATTTTCTTGCTATTTTAACTCAATCAGCTTCAAATCTTATTATTCAAAAAGAGAAAAAAGGCACAAACCGCCTTCCTGAAATATTAATCACTGATAATATTAAATATTCTGCTATCCCACTTTCAAATGAACTCAAACCGTTTTTAAAAGCTTTATCTTTTAATAATCCTGATAATAATCCTGGCAGCAGGGTTGAATTTTCTCAACAATTAAAAGCAAATCTTGAAAAGATAGATATTCCTGTAAGATTAACATTGTTTGCAGCGCAGGCATGTCCCCATTGCCCCATTGTGGTTGAGGATATGATAGATATTGCCAATGAGTGTAAAAATATTGAGTTACAAATAATAGACCCGACCATGTTTACTGAAGAAGCAACAGCGAACTCTGTAATGTCTGTCCCCTGTTTGATTTTGGATGATGATTTCAGATGGACAGGAAGTGTATCCATGGAAGAAGTAACAGATGTGCTTGCGAATCGTGATTCGTCAACCCTGAAAGCTTCAAATTTGAGAAGGATCCTTGAAGATGGGAAGGCATCATGGCTTACAGAGCAGATGATCGAAAAAAACATGATTTTTCCGGAATTTATTAAACTTGTTTTACATGAAATTTGGTCTGTGCGATTAGGTGCAATGGTTGTAATAGAAGAGCTCGCAGAAGTGAATATTAAGCTCGCCAATCAACTCTGCCCGTTATTATGGGAAAAATTTTCCGGAGCTGCTGAGGATGTAAAAGGAGATATCTTTTATGCCCTTGGCGAAGCAGGCAACATTGAAGATAAAAACTTAATTGAAAAAGAACTTATAACTATAGACAGCGCTGATCTTAAGGAGGCTGCCATAGACGCCATAGACACTATAAATCTGCGATCTTAAAGATAATATAACATTTTTATTAATTTTTACGAAATTTTGATTGACTTCTCCGCGAGATTCCTTTTATACTGAATTTTAGTTGTTTTCTGATTTTCGTTAATTCAAGGATGAATAATTTTATTATGGAATGATTATTATAACGAAAAGGGATGATCAATGATACTTTTCTTAGACGATGAAGTCGACATAACCGATATTTTTACACAATTAATGCAAAAAAAATACGGATATAAAGTTGACGCCTATAATTCGCCGAACGCTGCACTGAGAGCTGTGGAAAAATCACCGGGTTTGTATGATGTGATTATTGCTGATTTTCAGATGCCCGAAATGAACGGGTTGAAATTTTCGCAAATGATTAGAGACAATGATAAGAATACAACAATAATGATTTGTACGGGCGACCCGGCATGTATCACTGCTGAAGCAGC
>JAIOSM010000307.1 GCA_021107575.1 Desulfobacteraceae bacterium
AGGAAACAAGTGAGTAATCGAGGAATCATAATTACACCGCCTTTCGAGTTTGACGGCAAAATGCTATCTACTACAGGCCCAATCGACGACATTAGTATTAGGCAATATTTATTGTATTGGGACAAGATTGATTGGCCAGACAACAACATAATATCATTTGGTGGCGAAACACCAGAGCTTCTATTTCTAAAAGAGGTTGGTGTTATAGATAGAACACGGGTGCAGTTTTCAAATTTCAGCGGTAACATTGGTTATTCGTTGTTGTTGATGCAAGATGCCGCGCTGCATATTAGAAATAAACAACAGCCTGGATGCTGGGCATTAGCACAACCGCGTAGTTCACTTTTCCTGCCGAGCGAAGTATCAGAGGAAGCTAGAGCGACTGAAGTAGAGCTATACAGTGTTATTCCAGTTCCGCTTGGAACAGTGCCATTAGAAGATATTCTTGAATTTAAAGATCGTAGAAGAGATGAGTTACTTCATTTTCGTTCAGCTATGGATGAGCTTTACGAAGAAGTGATAAGTGCAAAGGATATATTGCGTGCCAAGGTCAGAGTAATCGAACGGATTGAACAAAGTATTCATGATCTACATTCAGTATTTAATGAAACGTGGAAAGAAAAATTGTTGTCAACAGTTAAAGTTGAACTTAATATTCCTAATTTAACCACAACTGCAGTAGCTGGCGCGGGAGTAAGTGCTATTTTTGGTTTTTCTGCAGCCGCTGGGGCAGCAATTGGGGCGATTGCTGCCGTTCTAAAAATGGATTTTGGTTTTACACAACGGGCACAAAATTTGCCAAAAGAATTAAAAGACTATGCATATTTGCACAGTATCGAAAAAGAACTTAAACAAAGTGACGCAAGCTAACAAGGCAAATTCACTCGGACAGTCGAAAGCGTCGTTTCGCTCCGTCTTGCCTGCCGGTGATTTGCAGGGTTGAGACGAGATGAAATAAAAAAAAGATACGGGAACTTT
The DNA here is from genome assembly GCA_021107575.1 of Desulfobacteraceae bacterium. Classification (GTDB taxonomy): domain Bacteria; phylum Desulfobacterota; class Desulfobacteria; order Desulfobacterales; family Desulfobacteraceae; genus JAIOSM01. The sequence continues at coordinate 979 of JAIOSM010000307.1, forward strand.
ACGTGATGGAAACTGAACTTAAAAAACACATAAAAGAGAAAGTTGTTTTAGATACTCGTTCTTCCTGGATTTATATCGGCACTCTTGATCAAGTGACTGGACAATGCGCAGTGTTGACTGATGTAGATGTGCATGACAACACAGACACTGCTACATCTAAAGATCGTTATGTATGTGAGAGCAGGGATACCGGGATTAAGACGAATCGAGACAGAGTTTTTGTCAGTATTGAATATATTGTCAGTTTTTCATTATTGGAAGATGTTAAAAATTTCTAAATAGACAAGTGATTGAGTAACAGGTACAGAGTCAAACTTTGGCTGATCAAAATAACAAATACTCTTTTTCATAAAGATTTGCCTGTGATAATCCAGCATCCGCAGTCGGGAAAAGATAAAGAAAGTGTTGAGATAACTGCTAAGGTTTAAAAGTGATGGTGTGAACTGAACACATTCTTTACATCTGGCCCTGGCAAACCCAAAATAAAGATCACTGCGATCCTGATAAAAAGCTTATTATTTTTTCTAGAGGTGTTCCCGGGCCGAAGATTTCTACTATGCCCGCTTTCTTGAGTTTGGGGATATCATCCGGAGGTATGGTGCCACCGAGAACTACAATTATCTGCTTCATCCCCCTTGCTCTGAGGTGTCTGACAACCTCGGGTGCGAGTAGCATGTGATTTCCTGAAAGAGTGCTTAACCCAACTACATCAGCATACTCTTGAACAGCCGTTTCAGCAATATCTTCAGGCATTTGATTTCCTACATAAATAACTTCCATGCCAGCATCGCGTAGCGCGTGTGCCACAACAATACTGCCTCTCCAGTGGGCGTCCATACCAAGACGAGCAATGACCACTCTTATATTTTTTTTCATAATCCAATCCTACTGCTTAATTCTTCGAAATTTTTACAACTCATTGATATAACAAACTTTTTTATGCAAAAGTTATGAAGTGAGAATGGAACATCGTCAAAAAAGAGGTGTATTCCATGTCCCGTAACAGCTCTTAATGGTGCGTGATATCTCACCCTCAGTCACATGGGTCTTCACCGACTCGACAAGGACCTCCATCAGGTTTCTGCCTTCATCACAGCAGCGACTAATGTCCTCCAGCGCACGTTGTGCCTTGGAGGCGTTTCGTTCGTTCTTGATCCTTTTGAGTCTTTCTTCCTGTATCCGAAGCGTTTCCGGCACCTGAAAAAGATCCATGGGTAGTTTTTCATCCTCTGCCTGGTAACAATTTAGGCCCACAACCGGTATTGCCCCTGAGTCAATAGCTTGCTGGTAATCGTATGCCGAAGCGGATATTTTTCTATGTATCCAGCCAGTTTCCACTGCCTTGATAATACCTCCCATTTGATCGATTTCTTCTAACAGAGTGACTATCATTTCCTCCAACTGACCAGTCAAAGACTCTATAAAATAGGAGCCTCCCAAAGGATCTACCGTATTAGTCACTCCGGTTTCTAATTGTAAAATCTGGTTAGTTCTCAGGGCCGTCAGGGCAGAAAGTTCCGTTGGGGTACAAAGCGCCTCGTCATAGCCGTCTATGTGTACAGACTGCGCTCCCCCCAAAACAGCCGCAAGTCCATGATATGCCGACCGGGCAATATTGTTCAATGGTTGTTGTGCAGTCAGGGCAACACCCGCTGTCTGAACATGGAACCTTAAAGCCAGAGAGCGTGGGTTCTTTGCTCCGAAACGATCCTTCATTATTCGGCACCATATCCGCCTTGCAGCACGGTATTTAGCGATTTCTTCAAAAAAATCATTGTGTGCAGATAGAAAAAAACTGAGACGGGGAGCAAAACTGTCTACATGGAACCCACGGCGGATAAGCTCCTCTGAACAGGCAATGGCGTTTGCAAAGACAAATGCTATCTCCTGAATTGCGGTGCAACCAGATTCACGATAATTATAACCGGAGAAACTTATAGGGTTCCAGTATGGGACATGCTGTGTGCAATATTCAATAGCGTCACAGCTTAATTTAAAAGAAAACCGCGGAGGCAAAACCTCTGGTGCAATAGTTATAGCCGTTTCCATTAAGAAATCGTTTTGACTCGTTCCTGTCAATTTGTTAAGCGGGACGCCCCTGTTCTGGGCATTTGCAAAGTACATGGATTGAACCGTGATGTTGCAAATAGGTTGACAGGTCACCAGGGAACTGCTGATCTTTTCAATTGGTATACCATCGAACAGGATACGCATGTCTTCCAGAGTATCTATGGAGACACCTCCGCGACCCGCGTCAGCACGGGCAATGGGATCTGTGGAATCGTATCCTCGAAGTGTTGGATAGTCAAAAACTCCATTTATGCCGGTGGCCCCCTCTTTGAGAAGGAGCCGGTATCTCCTGTTGGTCTCTTCTGGCGGTCCGAACCCGGCCAGTTGTCTCAATGTCCAGGAACGACCTCTGTACATTGTGGGATGGACGCCCCTGACAAAAGGCTCCTCTCCGGGGAAGCCCACATCCTGTAGATAATCCAATTGAGGAATATCTTCCGGGGAGTAAAGACGATTGACGGGTAATCCGGAAAGGGTATTAAAGATACCTTGCCCCGTTTTTTCAACAGAGGGGGTCTTTTTTTGCCACTTCTCTTTTTTTTGCCTTATCTCTTCAATGGAGTCAGGAGAAAATAATACTTTCCTTTTACTCATTTCAGAATTTTCCTCCTTGATTGTTGACATGTTTATATAACAACAGCCTCATTTTAAGATATGCAAAAGCAATTTCAAAAAAGCATCATCACACGTTTGAACAAAAAAAATCTGTGGAATATTATAATATCTCTATGCTTTTATGGGTATATGCCTATTCCTGGAAGGCTTGGTCTACTATCTCCTGTGAATTCAAGGCATCTTGCTCATCTTTATCTAATTTTTCCCGAATAAAATTGAGCAGCGGTCCAATATCGCTTTTACACAAGTCTTCCTGTGTAATACCCATTGCGTCGCACACCTCGTCCACAAGAAGCTCTGCAACAGGGCCCGTAATGCCTGACAAAGTTTCTATGAGTACTGCGAAAAAACGGTTGCTTTCATCATTAGTTGTTGGATCATGGAATTTGACAACCTCTGCAAATCCTTTCTCTAGAAAGCTCAATAGGATCAATAGCACCTTCAGTTCAGGTACTTTGGCTTTGATTAAAATTTCTATAATAGTTTTTGATCCGTCCATGACAGAGGCAATGCTCTGTTCTTCAGAAGTAAAATTGTTTTCATTATCAGTGCCGGATTGGGTAAGGTCAAATACAGTTTCACATCCCTCTATAGTATTTATTATTTTCACAACTCTTTTATCAATCTTGGCAAGATATGCCATGATCTTTTTAGTTTGTTCTACCTTTTTAGAATTTGCAGTGACTTTTAATTTTTTTTCTTTGAACTGGGCAAGGAAGCTGACCCATGAAAAAATTCTTTCAGCTGCCTGAGTGCCTTGAAGTTGATTGGTCTTTATGCGAACAATTGCCCCTGAGGAGAGGTAAATCATCCCATGATCATTAGAGTAGTGCACAATGTTCAGTACTCCGGTGGACTTTGAATCAATTACTGATTTCAAGACGGAATACAGTGACCTATACATGTTTGGCTATACCTCCCTTATCCCCGGTTTTTCTTTACCATCCTGATTAGTTTTACAATACTTTTCCGCATAAGATCAAAGGATTTGTAGAGATCCCCGATTTCATCGTTTGACGGTACTACAAGCTGGTGCTTCAAACCTTTACCGCGACTGATTTCATTTGCTATTACTGTAAGATTTCGGATAGGTGTGCTGAGGCGACGAGCCAGCGCATAGGCAACAAAGATGACAATTAAACATGTGATACCAAAAAGATAAAAAGTATTTTGCTGAGTCCTGTTAGCCGCACGATAGGCTTCCTTATAATCTTGTTGAACAATGAGGGTCCAGCCCTGCTGTGTTTTCTCTGAGTAGGCAACAATTTTTTTACCTTTTTCATCAAAGATAAAAACCTTTTCCCCGGATATGTTTTGCGGTTTAAGAACAGGATGAAAGCTGAAGTCCTGAAGTTCAGATGCTACTTCTCCTTTCCCATGGGCAATCAGTCTATTGTTGCCATCCAGGAGGATTGCAAAACCAGTCTGTCCAATTTTTGTTTTGGTAATCGTTTTTGACAAATCCTCAAGACTCATAGCAATAGCTATAACCCCAAGATCTTGTGCGCCAGCACTCTTGATCGATTTTGCCAGAACAAATGCCGGCTTACCGGAAGTTTTGCCAAGCAGAACCTGTTGCCCCACCTCTCTGCCTTTAATCACTTGCCATAATATTTGGGGGGTTTACCATCACTACGCCCCAGATTTTGACCGTCAGGCAAAACAGTAAATGCGAGATAGATCCATTCGTATGTACTAGTTATAGCTTTTAGTACCGGATTTTGCAGATCGCTATCCATGCTTTGTATAGCAGGTGTTTTGGCATTTTGATCCAAAACGCGTAAATTCATATAAGACCACTCATCAATGCTGCGGGTAAGGGCTTCTGTATTAGCGATCAGACTTTGCTTTATATTGGCAGTCCAGTCTATTCTGGACTTGTAGATGCTGATATACCAGAGGCCACCCAAAGGAATGAGAGCTATTATGCACATTGTTATCAATATCTGATATAAAATTTTAAACCTGGTTCCACTCTGCTTTGTTGATTTTCTACCTATCATCGTTCTTTCTCCATGTTAAATCATTTACATCGACAACTGCTTTTTACAAAACTGATGAAAAAACTCTGAACTACAAATGCTACCCAGCTCTCCTCACGCCATACCTCTTATTCACTGTATCTGAAAAAATCGCCTTGTGCAAGCCATTTGCTAAGGATCCAAAACTTAAAGATTGTATACAACTATGTAGACAGGGGAACGCTTTTTGTCAATAGAAGTATGAAAAAAATTTAAAAAGGGTAAAGAAATAAAAAGGCTATTAAAATCAGTACAGATAAAGTATAAATGAGACCTTTGAATAATACGAATTAAAAGGAGTTTCTCTTGTTAGGTACTTTAGTAAATGTTGCGGCTATTATAGCAGGAAGCCTTGTTGGATTGATTTTCAGTGGCAGACTATCTGAAAAATATAACAGAACAATTATGCAGGCCATAAGCCTTGGTGTTATCCTCATTGGTTTGAAAAGTGCTTTTGCGTGTAATGATTTTATTTTAATAATTATCTCTCTTGCTATTGGCAGTCTCTTTGGTGAGATGTGTAAAATTGAACATAGATTAGGAAATTTAGGTGAATTCCTTGAAAAAAAATTTTCAAAAAAAGAAGGAAGTTTTGCAGAGGGCTTTGTTACAACATCTCTACTCTATTGCATTGGAGCCATGGCAATTGTAGGATCTTTAGAAAGCGGTCTTACAGGCAATCATAGTACTCTTTTTGCAAAATCGACCATTGATGGCATTGCAGCTATAATATTTTCATCTACCATGGGAATAGGTGTTTTATTTTCCTCTGTTTCAGTATTTTTATATCAGGGAACAATCACACTTGCAGCTGTGTATGTAAAACCTTTTCTGGTCCCCGAAGTAATATCACAAATGTCATCTGTTGGCGGACTTTTAATTGTTGCTATCGGTATGAACATGCTTGGGAAAAATAAAATCAAAGTTGGTAATATGCTTCCTGCTATTTTTATTCCGCTTCTTTATTACATTGGTA
>JAIOSM010000403.1 GCA_021107575.1 Desulfobacteraceae bacterium
AAGACTTGTTGTACTGTCCTCAATCGCCTTGTCATTAATGGAAAAATATCCGCAGGTTTCCATACTGACATGAATATCTTTGTTTTGAAGATCTTTTGTCAGGTTAAGCAAAAATTCAGAGTAAAGTGTCGGCTCCCCACCTGAAAAAGTCACTCCTCCTTTTGAATTCAAATAAAAAGGAAATTCCGGTTCCAGTTCGTCAATAACAGACCCAATTGACCGCAAATCACCAAAACAAACCATGGCAGTGGATGAACACCCTTCAACACAGGTGAAGCACGATACACATTTATCCTCATTTCGGTGCCCCGGATCAGATAACGCCTGTTCAGGACATTTATCAACACAAGTCCTGCATCCAATACAAAGGTGCTGCTTAAATGCAATCTCCGGCTTTTTACTCCATGACTCAGGATTCTGGCACCAGGAACAGCGTAGAGGACAGCCCTTAAAAAAAATAGTGCTTCGGACACCCGGTCCATCATGCAGGCAAAATTGCTGAACTGAAAAAACCAATGCCGTAGGGTCGGCATTTTGCTGATTATTCAACTCCATGAATCTTAATGAACCGTCCTTTCAATGATTTCATCCTGAACTTCCGGCTGAAGATCATTAAAATATGCACAATAACCTGCTACTCGCACTACAAGCCCAGGGTAAGCAGATGGATCATTTTTGGCTGTTTGTAACATTTTCGTGTCAAGAACGTTAACCTGTACCTGCATTCCGCCCTGTTCAAAATAAGTCTTAAACAAACCAGCCATTGCCAATCTTCCTGCTTTACCCTGAACAGATTTTTTATCAAATTTCATATTTAATGCGCAGCCATTTGCCCATTGACTGCTATCAAGCGAGCTTGCCGAGCGTAATGCACCCGTGGGGCCTGCACGATCAGATCCATCAACAGGCGACAGGCCATTGGAGAGGCGATAACCGGCAGACCTGCCATTGGGAAGTGCACCTGTCTTTTGCCCGAAGCCAATATGACAGGTCATTGAATACATCCCGGGAATGGATTGTCGTTGCCGGCCAGGATAATGTGGCCGGATAGTATCGGAAGAAATTTCAGCAGCAAGCTGGGTCATTTGGTCTGCATTTGCTATGCCGTTACCATAACGGGGGAACTTGTTTATCAGCTCTTCTTGCAATATTTCAAAACCTTTAAAATTACTTTTGAGTATTTTTACCAGTTCTTCCAAAGAATAACGTTTCTCTTCAAAAACAAGTTTATTAAGCGCATACAAAGAATCACCTGCATCAGCTAGTCCGGCAACCTGAACAGATGTTAGGTTATAAAGAGCTGAACCCCAGGTGATATCAAGCCCGTTTTCCATGCATCCTTCAGTAATAATAGAATTAACCGGGGTTGTTCGCCAGATTCGATAAGAGTCTTCCAGCCAGCCAATGACAGTAACCATCTCATTTACCGAGTCTTCAACCTGATGTTTAAAGGCCTTTACAACATCTTCAAAACACGTCATTCGAGAAATGGCTGAAGTCTTGGCTCCCAATATAGGCTGGTACCAACCAGAACTTGCAAATTGTTTTCCACGGTTTAATGCCAGTTCCAGACATAACGGCAGGTTAAACAAAGCAGCATCAGAAGAGTTATAAGTTCTACCCTGGCTTGCCATTTCCACACAACCTATAATTGCATAATCTCTGGCATGGGCCTTTGTCATACCAACGCCTTCCAAAGCACGGACAATGCTGTTGTCGCCAAAAAATGACGGTTTACCGCAACCAAGCTGAACTGTTTCAACTGCTTTTTGAAGAAACCAGTCAGGTGTTTCTTTGAGAACCCGGACATGCAGGGCAGGTTCTCTGGTACGGATATGGTCAAAAGCATTCAGAAACAAGCCTGACAACTCATTGGTAACATCATACCCATTCTCATCCGTCCCCCCCAGAGTAATACCCTGGGCCACACCATTACCACTGAAAAATCGATCTATTCTGTCCGAATAAAGTGGAATGGTTTCACAGGTTTTCAGTTGAAAAGAAGCCAGGGTTTCAATAGCACTTTCAAGTGTCAGCTTTCCTTGTTCGATATCCTGGCAATAGAGTGGATAAAGTATCTGGTCAAGACGTCCAAAAGAGAGGCCCTGCTCAAAATCCTCCAGGTTCATGGCAATATGAACTAACCAGCAGGCCTGCAATCCTTGCTTGAATGAACGGGCCGGACGATAGGGAACATGACGACAGGCAGCGGCCGCTTCCAGCAATTCGGCTTTTCGTTTAGCAGCGATGCCAGCTGAATTTGCTCTTTTTTCAGCTTTTTCTGCCAAATTAAGTGCCATATTACAAATACCCTTTATTGTAATTTTTACAGATTGATAAAAAGCAATCTGATCATCAGTAAGTGGTTGCCCCTGGAAAAATTTACCCGATTTTAGATACGAAACAGCTTCCTTTTCTGCTTTGATAAGCCCGTGATGCACAACGTTATGATATCCGCCCACCTGATGGGCTATTCCTGCTTCTTCAGTAACAAAATACCGTTTTGCCCTAAAAAAATTAAGGAAATGAGAAATACGGCCAGGCCTGAGAAGCGCTTTTACTCCAACACTGTCAAAAACACTGCCCATCGCAATACTAAAGAGTTTCCATTTTTCTTTGCTACTCATCTTTAGTGGTGTTTGCCGCTTCTCCAGCTTGAACAAGTCTTCAAGAATGTTTATTGATCCGCCTTCCGGATAGTAATTAGCGGCAATCCTTTTAGAAGTCATATTCCCGATAATCAACTCATCCTGATAAATATGGGATTGACGGTTAGAAAAAATGTATGCCAGTGCTTTAGCTCTTCTTATAAACGGGTGTTGGTTTTTAGAAATCCGCCCTTCTTTGGATTTCGAAAATTCCTTTAGCAGACAAGGACGTTCCAGGCAGATTGAATTGGGTGTTAATAATAACTCTGTCCTGATCTTTTGAATTCTGGGGAAAGATTGACAAGGTTCGTCCATGGCCACTATATTTCCGGCGATAGCAGTATTGTTCATGATTATTAATTTCTCCTATCTTATTCGAATCTGTTTTTGATTGTTGTGAACTTCCAAAATTTCTTTTACTCTGTTTTCGCCATAAATAAGAATCTCATCCATCAAATATGCAGCATAAGACTCATCTTTGGCTTCAATTGCGGAGAGAAGAACCTCATACTTTTCAATGACAAAGTCTACAACTCCGGGAAGTGTAAAAAACAAATTAATATAATGTTTATAGATTGGTTTAAAGGAATTGAATAAAAGCTGAACTACGATATTGTCAGCAAGTTTAGAAAACATGTAGTGCATTTCATAATGCAATTCCGACATTTTTTTAGAATCTGCTTTTGCCTGCTTTTTAGCTTTCATGATGGATCTTAATTTTTCAATTCCTTTTGGAGTGATGTTCCTGGTAAGCTTCCTTATGGTAAATACCTCACAAAGTCTCCGAAATTCTGTCAACGAAATAAGCATGTGAGTGTCTATAGTTTTGCTGTTATTCATAATCTCAATTAACAATTGAAAGGAAGCATCCACCAAAAAGTCGGTTACATATGTTCCATTCTGCGGTAATGTTTTTACCAATCCCAACTGTGAGAGTCTGTTAACAGCTTCTCGAATCGTTACACGGCTGACACTGTATTCCTGCGCAAGGTCACGTTCCGGGGGGAACTTACACTTTGGAGAATATTTTCCATTAATGATATCGTGCTGCAATTTCTTAAACACTATATCAGACCTTTTTTCTTTTACATTATTCTTTTCCATAACACACCTGTTGAAATTCGTTGAATCTGAAATTGGTCTTACCAATACTTAAATTCTTTATACCAGTTCATTTTTAATGCTGTCAAGAAAAAATTTACGATTCTGACAATATTTTAAATAGTTAACCGTCTACTTCTATTTTGTATACTATTGTTAGTTGGTCTATCCAATCTTAGTTATTTAACTGTATAACACTCATCACACAAATAAAATCTTGACACTGCTGTTTTGTTGCTTATTTTACCTACATTGAAAATGATTTTTAACAACATATTCTATATTTGAGGAAGAAATGAGTAATATAAACACAGAAGCTATTGAAAGTGAAAAAAGAGCCCTTGCTGACACCGGATATGGAGCGCCTGCAATTAAATATTTTATTGAAAAGCCTTACATGGGTGACATGCTGAATGCTGACCACATATCTGAAATGGTCGGTACCTGTGGAGATACTATGAAAATCTACCTTAAACTTGATAATGAGACGATATCAGATGTAAAATATCAAGTTCTTGGGTGTCCCGGTGCAGTTTCATCTGCAATGGCTATTGCCGATATGATTAAAGGTAAAACCCTTGCAGAGGCAAAAAAACTCAATGACGGGCATGTTTTTAATGTTCTGGAAAATGTCCCTGCAA
>JAIOSM010000067.1 GCA_021107575.1 Desulfobacteraceae bacterium
AATATCTCGTTAGCAAAACAAACAGGAGTATTATATGGATAAAATTATAGAGGATTCAACTCTCGACCAAGCAACCAGAACAATAGCCCTAAGGATTAAATATCCTGGAGCCTTTCCCAGAGTCGGCAGCGCAGTTCTAGTAGAGTCGGATGGGAAAGTACTCTTGGGCATCAGGCAAAAAGATCCAGGAAGGGGCGACCTTATAATACCTGGCGGTGGAGTAAAACCATTTGAAACGATCATAGACGCGGGGATAAGGGAAATTAGAGCTGAAACAGGTCTAGATGTAAAAATTACGGGTAGAGTTGGCTGTTATGAGCTGATCAATAGAGATACTAACACGCATAAAGTGATCATCTACAGCAAAGCCAAAGTTATTGCTGGTACCCTAAGAGCGGCTACAGATGTTTCAGATGTTAAGTTCTATTCCCGAGAGGAACTAAAACAAGCGCCGGTTAAGGGATTAATAAGGGAGGTGTTAGAAGATGCCGGATGGCTGGAAACTCTGGAATCGTATTAAAAGACCAAGGTTTAATATGAGAAAAGCATTAGAAAAAGGGGAAAAAACAAAGGCATGGCCATTGGTGCTTGTTGGTCTTGTTTCAGTAATCCTTATTCTAATAGCAACGTTATCACAGACATTAGATTTTTTATTACAGCAAGAAAAAACTTTACAAGAAAACGTTTTAAAAGCCTACTTGCTGCCAGTATTTGGTTCAGTGTGTTATGGCATAGGCGGGAGTATGCTGGCCGTTGTTATCGTGTATTGGGTATTAAGAAGGTGTAAATCAGATCCTACTGACCAGATATTAGATAGAATACGACAGAGTGAGAATGTGCTACATGGCACCATCAACTTTGTTAAGAAAGGCCATCAACTTGGCATCGAAGATATAGTTAAAAAACGGTCGGAATACCGAAAGGAGTATTGGAATGCTTTCGTTGAACGGACCAGAGAAAAGTGCTGGCTGATGGGAACTTCCCTTTCTAAATGGTCTGAAGATGCAGAGTTTTGGAGAATTGTTCGCGAGAAACTTCAAGGCATAAATAATTACGAACTGAAATTATTAATTCTGGATCCTAACTCTGAAGAGGCAGTTTATAGAAACACTCAGGAAGACAAAACCACGAATCGGATTAAAAGATCCATTGGGAACTTTCAAAAAAACTTTGACAGAATTTTCAAAAATAATCGTGCGAGCAAAAACAAAGCGGAAATACGTCTTTACCGACAGCCTCTTAGTAACTCCATTCTTATCTTTGACGATGAGCTAATAGCTGGGCACTACTTGAGTTCCTTGCCCAACAAAGATGCCATAGCGCTTCATTTGAAAAAAATATCTGGTCCTGGTGGCGATCTGTTTACAGAATATTCAGAACATTTTAAGAGTGTATGGGACAAAGCTTACAGAATCTCTGATCACGATGATGATAAATTAAGGTCAAGTAGAGTTGTGCATAATTGCAGATTTTGTGCACCCGATCATAAAAGCTATAAGGACAAAAACCACATCTTTTACAAAGATGAATATTTCTATGTCATGAATTCTTGGGGGCAGATGATTGACGGATATCTGCTAATCAATACTATAGAACATGTCAATTCGTGTTCAAAAATATCGGATGATCAGATCGATAGGTTTACAGGCCTTAAACAAAAAATAAAGTCCGTTCTATTAACAGTTTATCCGGACAGAAAAGTTATATTCTATGAGCATGGTCGTAGCGATTATTGTAAGATTACAGACGATGATGATGACCATTGCTATCATGCACATTTGCATTGTGTTCCTGTTCATATGCCTGTAAACATCCACTCTAAAGTAAAAGATGAGTCCTTATGTTTAGTCTATAATGGCCCATCCGACAAAACCTCGCTGAAACACGCGTATGCAATGTTAAATCGGGAGTATTTGGGTCCATACATTTACATTGAACAAAACGATAATATTTGGATTTATTGTGGAACGCGAAATCTGAGAAGACAATTTTTGAGGTGGGCTTTGGCTAAGGCACTAAATTGTGCGGAGGAAAAAGCATGTTGGGTAACGGCGATGGAAAAGGAATCCAGCAATGAATTTCTTAAACAGAAATTCGCTGAAATAAAACGCGAATTTGAGAAACTTGAAAAATGAACAAATGAACGTAATTAATTACAAATGGATTTATGTTACAAATCATATATATCATGCTGACTTGAGGAATGATAAAATATCAACCCTAAGAAAGCTTGAGCACATCCAACTTCCCAGGCATCGGCCATTTTTTCTTCTGAACTCAGCATTCAAAAAATTTGTTAGGAATGAAGACCTTTCAGATATTAAAAAAGAAATCTTCCAGATAGCTTCTCTCCTGCTAAAAAATGCTTCGATCGTTGTAAGGTCAGCCCCATTTCGATTTGATACAGTTACGACAAGAATGCAGCCAATATATTCAGGAGTCCAGTCAGGAAAGGCTTTGTTAGATGCTGTCTTGGATATTTACCGGCAGATGGTAGATAGAGGCTGGACCGGTTCAAATGATCAAATCCTTGCCCTCATAATCCATAGATTTGTGGCTTCCATCTCATCTGGCACAATTGCTCCATTATATCAAAATGGTAAAGTATGTTTCTACATAGACGCTATTTGGGGAATATGGGAGGGGATACAAATTTATCCTCACGATTCATATCTTGTTGAGTTTGACCTGAAAATAGTTTCAAAGGAAATCAGGGAAAAGTCCAAGTATATAGACAACGACTGGAGAATTAAAAGGGTACCTAATGGGAGTACGAGTCAAGTATTAGATGATAAACTCATTGCTCGTCTTTGTGTGTATTTCAAAAGACTCGTTGAACAATATGGTTTCCACCGAGTCGAATTCATGATT
>JAIOSM010000511.1 GCA_021107575.1 Desulfobacteraceae bacterium
ATTTTTTTATGTTATTGTTTTAACCCTTGGCATTAACTGTTTTTTGGATTGAGCAGAAAAAAATTATACAGATAAATCTAAAAGCATATGTGCTATTGTCTGCTTTATTTTTCCAGAGACAGCAACTTTTTTCCTGTATTCTTTTTCGATTTCTGTCATTTCTTTATAAAAAGGTATTCTGTCAAAAGAGAAATAATTTGTTGAATTAAAACATGAAGCCCCAGCATCACATCCGGGGTTTTGCTTGGTTTCTATGCCAGGCATACTTAAGTGATGAGGAATTCCATGGAGTCTGCATATCATGGGTCTCACATTGTAGAGAATGCAAAGGTCGTCTTTGTTTAAAGGGCAAAGGGGTTTGTGTTTTATGGTATCTAAATAAAGCGCGGCACTTTTTTTTAAAGAAATTTTTCTGTCATAGTCAAACTCATTTGCCTTGCTCAGAAGATAATCTTTTTCAATAAAAGTGTGGTGATAGAAAAAGGATTTACAGCAATTGTCTTCACACCCGTTGCATTGAAAGCCATAATGATCTGCTGCTTTATCAAAAGCTCTATCCATTTTAATATAAAGAAGGTCAAGTTTTTTGAAAAATTGTTTCATACTGTTTTAATAATACTTTAATTATAAAAGAGATGAAGGAAGAAAAACCCGTTCATAAATCTCAAGAGCATATCTGTCAGTCATGCTTGCAATTAAATCACAAACAGATCTGTTAAGAGGATTTAAAGATGGATCCCAGGGAGCCATCTCCATTTTTTCAAGTTCTTTTTGCAGTTGATCTTTATTATTGATAAAATAGTTAAATAATTCTACCAGAATTTTTTTCCCTTTAATAAATTCCTTATGTACCACTTCTGATCTATAAACGTTTTTATAGAGAAATTTTCTTAACACTATCATTGCCTCTAAGACATCATCGCCAATTTTTAGGTTAAAGGTGTCCTTTTCTGGCCCGCTGTTAAAAATAACAGTCTGCATCATAGTTTTTGCTCTTTCTGAATGGGTGTTGCCAAGTCGATTTTTACATATGGTGGGCACATCATCAAAAGTAACTACTCCGCCCCTTAGAGCATCATCCAGGTCATGATTTAAATATGCTATGATATCTGCAACCCTGACAATTTTTCCTTCAACAGTGAAAGCACTCTCTCCCGGTGTTGATGGTATAATATCTCCAAACCCTTTGGAATGTTTCAAGATTCCATCTCTTACCTCCTGGGACAGATTAAGCCCTTTCCCATTATTATCCAGAATATCAATTACTCTTAAGCTTTGATCAGAGTGGGAAAAATCAGAAGAATAAATTTCCTTTAATACAGTTTCACCACCATGACCAAAAGGCGTGTGTCCAAGGTCGTGTCCCAGAGCAATTGCTTCGGCAAGATCTTCATTCATCCACATGGCTCTTGCTATATTCCTTGCAATTTCTGATACTTCAAGCGTATGGGTAAGACGGGTTCTAAAATGATCTCCCAAAGGTGAAAGAAATACCTGGGTTTTATGTTTAAGACGTCGAAAAGCGTTTGAATATACTATGCGGTCTCTATCAAGTTGATAAGGAGTACGGAAACTGCAAAGATCTTCTTTTTTCACGCGACCATTGGATTGAGAGCTTAAAGAGCCGTATTTGGATAAAAAAGCCTTTTCTCTTTGTTGAAAAGATTCTCTAATGTTATATTTATTTAAATTATCCAAAGGTTTTTTCCTGAGTTATTACCCCGCGGGTTAATTTTTTTAAAAAAGTCATTTATCTAATATTGAATATCACTTTCACTTGTTCTATTATTAGTTTTAATAAATTTTCATATCTGCAATAATTACTTATGTATATTTTGTAATATGAAAAAGATTTTGTAAAGAGCTTTTTTAGGAGGGTAGTATTAAAAAATCAGAGTATGAGCAGTATATGAGCTTGGCATTGGAAAAAGCGGAGACAGCTTTTTTAAGCGGGGAATTTCCCGTGGGCTGTGTTGTTGTTCAAGATAAACGTGTGATTGCAGACAGCTCAAGGCAAGGGACATCCGGGGATATAGAAAAATTTAGTGAGATTGATCATGCAGAAATTATCTGCCTTAAAAAAATTGAAAAAGCTGACATTAATAGTGATCTTTCAAGCGCTGTTCTTTTTTGTACCATGGAGCCCTGCCTTATGTGCCTGGGAGCAATTATTCTGTCAGGGATAAAAAAAATAGTTTATGCTTATGAAGATCCAATGGGAGGAGCAGCTTCTTGCGATCTTAAGCAATTGCCGGTTTTATATAAAGATAGTAATATTGAAATTATTTCCAGTGTTATGCGTGAAAAAAGCCTGAACCTTTTTTGTAAATTTTTTAAGAAAAAGGGCAACAAATACTGGAAGGGTAGTCTTCTTGAAACATACACTCTAGAGCAGGGAAAAGCGCTCTATCAAGATAAATAAAATAATAATATTAGAATTGTTTTGAAAATAAAAATGTGGTTGTAATTTTAAAAAAACAAGTATATACTCGCAGATTACAACTTGTACTGTGTTTGAATTAAAAATAAAAGCAGGAGGTGCTCCGATAGCTAAGAAGCAACAGGATACAACAAATGTAAATAATCAAATTAGAGCAGAAGAGGTTCGTGTTATTGGCTCTGACGGTGAGCAGATAGGAGTTATATCTATAAATGATGCTCTGGAAAGAGCAGGGGAAAAAGGGATGGATCTTGTTGAAGTCTCTCCCAATGCAAAGCCCCCTGTCTGCAAAATAATGGATTATGGAAAGTTTAAGTACCAACAGACCAAACAAAAGCAGGAGGCTAAAAAAAAGCAAAAAGGGTATCAAATAAAAGAGATAAAAGTAAGGCCTAAAACAGAGACCCATGACCTTGAAACAAAGGTTAGAAACATTGAAAGATTTATTAAAAAAATGAACAAGGTCAAGATTACACTTGTTTTCAGGGGAAGAGAAATTATCCTTAGAGAACAAGGACAACGAGTGCTTGAAAGACTTGTTGAAATGACCGAAGATTTTGCCCAGGTTGAGCAGCCTGCAAAATATGAAGGAAGGGTTATTACAATGCTTCTTAGCCCTAAATAAATTTTTTAGACTTTATTATTTAAAAAAATTGATATTGAATTGCTTTAATTAATATATACAAATTGTGATGTATGGTACGTTACGCTGTTTTTGGTAGCTTGATGTACTATTGTTGCTTTTATGGAATTACAAGACCAAATCATAAGATTGGGGAGAGAAAAAGAATGCCTAAAATTAAAACAAACAGAGCTGCAGCAAAACGCTTTAAAAAAACAGGTAGTGGTAAGTTTAAGTTTAGAAAGTCACATGCAAGCCACATACTGACTAAAAAAACTACAAAGAGAAAAAGAGGCTTCAGGCAGGATCAAGTGCTTGATAAATCAAACGAAAGAGAAGTAAAACGTCTGTTGCCTAACGGATAAGACGTCAATTGAAGGAGTTTTAGCATGAGAGTTAAAAGAGGATTTAAAGCAAGAAGACGTAGAAATAAAGTTCTTAAACTTGCAAAAGGATATAGAGGCGGACGAAGTAAATTATACAGAACTGCTGCAGATGCTGTTGATAAAGCCTTGATGTATGCATACAGAGATCGAAGAGTCAAAAAAAGAGAGTTTAAAAAATTGTGGATCATAAGAATAAATGCTGCTGCAAGGATGAACAACCTTTCCTATAGTAAGTTTATGCACGGACTTAAGCTCTCAGGTATTACATTAGATCGTAAAATACTTGCTGACCTTGCTGTTTCAGATCCAGCTGCTTTCTCACAGATAGCTTCAAAAGCTGCAGCAATGGCTTAAGTTTTTTAAAACATTTAAAACAGTCATAAAGTGTAAATAAGATTGATTCTTGTGTGAGGAATTTTGGAAAAGAGCATATCTGAGATTGAAAAAGAGGCTTTAACACGCCTTGAGAATACTACTGAAACCGAAGAAATTAAAGAGCTTTCTCTACATTATCTTGGTAGGAAGGGCGTATTAACAAAGTTTTTAAGAAATGTTTCAAGCCTGCCTGAAAATGAACGTCCAATAGCTGGCAAAAACGCAAACATTTTAAAAAGCACGCTTGATATAGCCTTTAACAATGTGTTGAAAGAGCTTGAGTCAACAAAAGATGATAATGTTGCAGGCATTGATGTAACTTTGCCTGGGCGATCTTGTAAAAGAGGGTCTCTCCACCCCATTACACAAATTTCAAATGAAATTTCAGATATTTTTTTACGGCTGGGATTTGATATTGCCCAAAGCCCTGAAGTTGAAACTGATTATTATAATTTTGAAGCTCTGAACATTCCAAAATATCACCCGGCAAGAGCTATGCAGGATACTTTTTATATTTCTGAAAACATTGTTCTTCGTACACACACATCACCGTCCCAACCAAGAACTATGGAAAAAACAGACCCGCCGGTAAGAATAATTTCCCCTGGTAAGGTTTTCAGGTGTGATTCTGACTTAACTCATACACCAATGTTTCATCAGGTAGAAGGACTCATGGTGGACAAAGGTGTTTCTTTTGGTGATCTTAAGGGATTATTAACAACATTTATCCATCAAATATTTGATAATAAAACCTCCTTGAGGTTCAGACCAAGCTTTTTTCCTTTTACAGAGCCCAGTGCAGAAGTTGATATCCGTTGTGTTATTTGCAGAGGTAAGGGCTGCAGAGTTTGTTCCAGGACAGGTTGGATTGAGATATTGGGAGCAGGCATGGTGCACCCCGCTGTTTTTGAGAAAATCGGATACGACACAGACAAATATACAGGGTTTGCTTTTGGCATGGGAATTGAGCGTATTGCAATGCTTAAATATGGAATTGATGATACTAGAAAATTTTTTGAAAATGATATACGTTTTTTGAGGCAGTTTTAGTTATGAAAGTCAGTTTAAGCTGGTTAAAAGAATATATTTCAATTAATCTTTCACCCACCGAACTTGCAGAAAAATTGACAATGGCAGGCTTGGAAGTGGAAGGTATTGAAAACAGATTTGATTATCTTGAAGATATTGTTGTAAGCAGAGTTGAAAAAGTTGAAAAGCATCCCAATGCGGACAAACTAACTTGTTGTGCAGTTAATGTTGGAGACAAAACTATTCAAATAGTCTGTGGCGCTCCCAATGTAAGAGAGGGGCTTATTGTACCATGTGCTTTGCCTGGAGCTGTTTTGCCCGGAGATTTCAAAATCAAAAAAAGTAAGCTTCGGGGTGAAAAATCAGAAGGCATGCTATGTAGCGCAAGAGAACTCAAAATCGATTTAGATGCTTCAGGCATTTTGGAATTGAATACAGATCTTGTGCCTGGCACATCCCTTGCCCAGGCACTAAATCTTTCAGATTATATTTTTGAAGTAGATCTTACACCAAACAGGCCTGATTGTCTTAGTATGATAGGTGTTGCAAGAGAGATTGGAGCTTTTTCTGAGCCAAAAGCCAAGGTATCTTATCCTGATTTCAGACTTTCAAATAAAAACGCAGGTTTGTTTTCCATAACTGAACATGCAAATGTTGAAATAAAAGACCCGGATTTATGTCCAAGATATGCAGGCGGGCTTTTATTAGACGTAAAAGTTGGACCTTCACCATTCTGGCTGCAAGAAAAACTTGAATCTGTAGGCTTAACTCCGATAAATAATATTGTTGATGTCACAAATTTTATTTTGATGGAAACAGGCCAGCCTCTTCATGCCTTTGATTATGATGTTCTTGCCAAAGGGCAGATAATAGTAAAAAGAGCAGGACAAACAATTGATTTTAAAACACTTGATGGCAAAGAGCATAAACTTGAACCAGATACATTAATGATATGTGATGGTGAAAAACCTGTTGCAATTGCCGGTGTAATGGGTGGTGAAAATTCTGAGATATCAGTAAACACAACAAAAGTACTTGTGGAAAGTGCATATTTTAATCCGATCTCCATTAGAAAAACCGCAAAAAAGACAGGAATTAATACTGATGCTTCTCATCGTTTTGAGAGAGGCGTTGACTCTGAAGGTATTATAAATGCTCTTAATCGTGCAGTTGAGCTTATTGGACAAGTTGCAGGCGGAACAAAAGCAAAAGACATAATTGATGAATATCCTCTAAAACAAACGCCCGTAAAAATTGCTGTGGACATTGATGCTCTTAACAGGCGGCTTGGAACTAAATTAGGCATTGATTCTATTAAAGAACTTTTTGAATCTGTTGAATTTAAATCTGATAAAAAAAATGATAACACTTTGAATGTAGATGTTCCTTCCTTCAGGGTTGATGTAACCCGACCTGAAGATCTTTCAGAAGAAGTAGCAAGGCTCTGGGGATATAATAATATTGAGATGAGCTTTCCAAAAATTTCTGCCCAGGGAAAACTGCTTAGCCCCAATCTTAGCCTTAGAAATAAAGCCAGAGATATTATGAATGGATTTGGATTTAGTGAGGTCATTAATTATGATTTTGCTTCACCAAAAGCAGTTAGTAATTTATTATTAGAACAAGATGATGAAAGAACAAGAGTTGAAACAATACTTAACCCAATTTCTGAAGATATGGGCGTGCTAAGAACTTCGCTTGTTCCAGGACTTCTTCAGAGTATGAAAACAAACAATGCTCAACAGATTGACACCCTAAAGATATTTGAGACAGGTAATATCTTTTTAGCTACAAAAAAAGACTCTCTTCCTGAAGAAAAGGAAATGATTGCAGGATTGTGGACAGGGACAAGAAGTAATAATTCCGTACACAACAAAAAATCTAATTGTGATTTTTTTGACTTAAAAGGTGTGGTTCAAGGTTTCTTGGAAGAGCTTAATATACAAGAGTGTGTTTATGAAAGAGCTTTAGAAAAAGAGTTTCCATATTTTTGTAAAGGGTATGCTGCAATAGTAAGGAAAGATGAAGATTTGATAGGGGTACTAGGCCAAACTAAGTCGGAAGTATTAAAAAATTACAATTTGAAACAGGCCGCTTTTATTTTTGAAATGGACATGAGCACCTTATTAAAATTGATGCCTGAAAAAATCAGTGCTGAACTTTTACCAAAATATCCTGCAATATCTCAGGATATAACTATTATTATTGATTCTAATATTGAAGCTGGCACCGTCTCTAAAGAGCTTGGTTTACTTGTAGAAAATGACAATCTTGCTGAAGAAGCTTATCTTTTTGATTTCTTTGAAGGTCAACCTCTTGCAAAAGGAAAAAAATCACTCTCCTTTCGAATTGTTTACAGGTCACCTAGCAGGACTTTAAAAGAAAAAAAGGTTAAAGCCTTGCATGCAAAACTCTGTGAATCACTGATAAACAGGTTTAATGCAGACCTTCCTGTATAAAGGTCATTAAATTTAAGCACTTGTTTATTCTTTTTTGGCATGCTTAATTGATGATTAAATCTGCTCTTGGTGGATAAAGTATAAAACAATTATTGACAAATAATTTTAACATGTTATATATGTAAATCTTTATTTTAGATAAACCATGCTTCAGGTGTAAGTGTTTATTAGAATAAGGAAGTGGCAGATTGTGAGTTCCATTTTGTAATGTGGAACTTAAGCTAAGCCTCAATAAGTTTGATTTGAGGAAGATTTTTAGTATGTTTCGAAAGGAACGGGCATCTGCCCGTTTTTCTATTTTTTGGAAAAGGCTTGTAAATAATTGAGATGGAGAATATAGCAGAATGATAGTTACTGACATTAAACGGATTGTGGATCAGCTCAGCCGGGACAAGGGTATTGATGCTGAAGTATTGATAGCTACAATAAAAGATGCAGTTGAATCTGCTGCTAAGAAAAAGTTTGGTCCAAGTGCTGATATAGAAATACATTATGATAGCAAGACCGGCCAGATCGAAGTTTTTCATTTTAAAGAAGTTGTTGAAAAAGTTGAATCTCCTGATAAAGAGCTATCCTTGGAGCAGGGTTACGAGTATGACCCTGAATGTGAAATTGGTGACAGCCTTGGAATCAGAATAGATGCAGGTGAGTTTGGGAGAATTGCTGCTCAAACAGCAAAACAGGTAATAATTCAAAAGTTCAGAGAGGCCGAGAGAAACGCTGTTTATGAAAATTTTATTCATAAAAAAGGAAAAATAATAAATGGTATTGTTCACAGGTTTGATCGTGGCAGTATTATTGTTAGTCTTGGCCAGGCAGAAGCTATTATACGACCAAGAGACCAGATGCCAAACGAGTCATATAAAAGGGGCGACCGAATAAGGGCTTACGTTATAGACGTGCTTGAGGAATCAAAAGGTGCCCAGATTTTACTTTCAAGAACACATCCTGATTTTTTAATTGAATTGTTTAAAACTGAAGTTCCTGAGGTCTCCGAAGGTATTGTAACAATACTGGTAGCAGCCAGATACCCTGGAATTAGAGCAAAAATTGCTGTTCAGTCTTCAGACTCTGATGTTGACCCTGTTGGTGCATGTGTTGGTATGAAAGGCAGCAGAATTCAGAATATTGTACAGGAACTTCGAGGTGAAAAGATTGATGTTGTTCCGTGGAATCCTGATATTGCAAAATTTGTTTGTAATTCACTTGCTCCTGCAGAAATAACAAGAGTTGTTATTGATGAAGACAATCAAAGCATGGAAGTTATAGTGCCTGAGGATCATCTTTCAATTTCCATTGGTAAAAATGGACAAAATATCAGTTTGGCGTGTGATTTGACAAAATGGCATCTTCAGGTAATGAGTGAAGAAGATTATAGTCGTAGAATAAAACAAGGAATTGATGATTTGATGAGATTGTCCGAGGTAAACCTTGCCACTGCAGAAATTCTTTTAAGTGCAGGGTTTGGATCTCTTATTGATATTGCAGAAGCCCAGGCAGATGATATTAGCTCAGCTGCTGATTTAGATAAAAAACAGATTAAAAAGACAATAAAAGAAGCAAAATCATTGATTGCAGCAGACAAGAAACAAGCAGAAAAAGATTCTTTAAAAAAAGCTGAAGCAGCAGAAGAAGCGGATTCAGACAAGAAAACAGAATCAGAGCCGGATTCAGAATCTGAAACAAAGGCAAAAACGACAAAAGATTCAGCTGATACAGCAAAAGAGTAGATTAATACTTTATAAAGTAGCAAAACAAGAATTACTTGGGGGACACATATGGCGAAAGTCAGAGTATATGAATTAGCTAAAGAATTTAATATGACAAATAAAGCTTTCATGGATAAGCTTGAAGAGATGGGAATCAAAGCAAGAAGTCATATGAGTTCTCTTGAGGATGAGCAGGTAAGCTTTATTAAGAACAAAATATTTGGTAAAGGATCTGCAGTATCAGAAGTTAAAATCAGGCCTTCTGTTATTCGCAGACGTAAGGCAAAAGGCGACCAAGAACCTTCCACTCTTTCTTCAGAACCTTCTGTGACAGAAGAAACAATATCCTCTGAAAAAGAAACTGAAAGCAAAGCAAAAAAAGCAGAAAAAATTGTTAAGAAGAAAGTTGTTAAACAAAAATCTGACAAAGCAGTCAAAGAAAAAACAGCTGAAAAAAAAGTTGCAGTTAAAAAATCTGCTAAGAAAAAAAGTGATGAAGAACAAACAACTGAAAAGAAAATTGTTGAAAAGGCAGTTGTAGCTAAAAAAACTACAAAAGAAGAAAAGAAAAAAGAGCCCAAAGAAGAAAAAACAGCTGAAGTTACTCCAAAAGCAACAAAAAAAGATAGCAAGAAAGATAAAAAAACTAAGGATAATAAAAAAGCTTCTAAAGAAACCACAAAAGCAAAAAAGAAGAAAAAGAAAAAGTCTTCAGAGCCTGCAAAGATTGTTAAACTTGCAGATCCTTCTGCGATAGCTGATTTAAAAAAGAAAAAAGAAACAGGTGCAGAAAAAAAACGTCCAAAGCCTAACAAAGCTAAACAAAAGCAAGAAAGACAAAAAGATAAAAAGTTCGACTCGAAAAAGAAAAGAGAAGTAACAGCAAAACCAAAAGCTGTTCCTGCCCCTCAAGCGGATCCTCAAGTTGATGTCAAAGAGCCATCCAAGAGATCGAAAAAGAAAAAGAAAGATATTAAGGATAATGATTTAGAGCAAGATATCTTCGGTGAAAAGAAACGAGTTAAGAAAAAAAGAAAAAAATCTATTGTTGAAGGCGCCGCTCTTTATGAGAGAAATAAGTATGGCAGGAAAAAATCTAATCGGAAAGGCTCAAAAGTAAAAAGAGGAGATTTCCAAAAGACAGAAATTACAACACCTAAGGCTATAAAGAGGCGTATTAAGATAGATGAAACCATTGAACTTGCAGAGCTTGCCAAAAGAATGGGAGTCAAGGCTAGTGAGATGATGCAAAAGTTAATGAAGCAGGGAGTTATGGTTACATTGAATCAGACAATTGATTTTGATACAGCTTCTCTGGTTGCAGCAGAGTTTGAATATGAGCTTGAGAAAGCCTCTTTTGAGGAAGATTCTTTGTTGAGTATTCAAAAGAATGAAGAAGATGAATCCAAAATGCAACAACGGGCTCCGGTTGTAACAATAATGGGACATGTTGATCATGGAAAAACCTCTTTGTTAGATGTTATTCGAAAAGCAAAAGTTACAGCCGATGAAGCAGGTGGCATTACTCAGCATATAGGTGCATACAAGGTAAAAATACCAGGTGGAGATATTACTTTTCTTGATACTCCAGGACATGCTGCCTTTACTTCCATGAGAGCAAGAGGTGCTCAGGTTACTGATATTGTTGTTCTGGTAGTTGCTGCTGATGATGGTGTTATGCCACAAACAATAGAGGCAATCAATCATTCAAAACAAGCTAAAGTCCCTGTTGTTGTTGCAGTAAACAAAATGGATAAAGAAGGAGCTGACCCTTCACGAATTATGCGAGAACTTTCTGAGCATGAACTTCTTTCCGAAGAATGGGGGGGGGAAGTAATTTTTGTTGAAGTTTCAGCAAAAGCTGAAACCGGGATCGACACTCTCCTTGAAATGATCCTTCTTCAGTCTGAAGTGCTTGAGCTAAAAGCAAATCCTGATCGCAAAGCATTTGGATATGTTGTTGAATCGCGTCTTGACACAGGAAGAGGAGCCATTGCAACAGTCCTTATTCAGCATGGTACCTTAAAAGATGGTGACTCTGTTGTTTGCGGGCACTATTCAGGGAAGATTCGTACAATGACCAATGATCAGGGAAAAAGAATAAAGAGTGCAGGTCCAAGCATTCCGGTTGAAATCGTAGGTTTGAACGGGGTTCCTGATGCTGGTGATGAAATGATAGCGGTTTTTTCAGATAAAGATGCAAAACAAATCAGTGAAAACAGAATGCAGAAACAAAGAGCAAAAGAACTGGCTAAAAAGAGTCGTGCAAATCTTGAAAGTCTTTTTCAGAACTTAGGCACTGATAAGATACAAGAACTTAAATTAATCGTCAAAGCTGATGTCCAGGGTTCAATAGAAGCTGTATGTGACTCTTTAAAAGAGCTTGCAAAAGACGAAGTTGATTTAACGATAGTGCATTCTGCGGTTGGTACGGTAAATGAGTCAGATATTTCTCTTGCTGCTGTATCAGATGCAATTGTTCTTGGATTTAATGTGCGCCCTGGTTCTCAGGTTCGCAATTTTGCAAAAGATGAAGGTGTGGATATGCGATTTTATGACGTTATCTATGACCTTATTAATGATATTAAATCAGCAATTGAAGGATTGATGCCATCTATCTTTGAAGAAAAGATCATTGGTCGAGCTGAAGTCCGCGACACTTTTTTTGTTACCAACGTTGGTACTATTGCAGGCTCCTTTGTCATGGAAGGCAAAGTAATCAGAGGTAAAAGAATACGCCTTTTAAGAGATGGTGTTGTAAAATGTGACGGCGAGTTGTCTTCTTTAAAGCGTTTTAAAGATGATGCAAAAGAGGTTGTCCAGGATTATGAGTGTGGTATAGGTATTAAAAATTATAACGACATTAAGCTCAAAGATATTATTGAGTGTTATGAAGTAATAGAAAAAAGACCTGGCGCGGAGTAAATCATGAAACCATATCCAAGAGCTGACAGGATTGGAGTGAAGATTCAGGCTGCTATTTCAGAACTGTTAGTAAAAAAAGTTCAAGATCCAAGAATAGAAATGGCAACAATAAGTAAAGTCGAATTAACCAGTGATCTTTCAACAGCCTATGTATATTTTTCAATTTTTGGTAGTGATAAACTTGTTGCAGAAGCAAAAAAGGGATTTAAAAGTTCAAAACAATTCATAAAGAAATTAATTACGCCTAAATTAAATCTTAAATACATGCCCGATCTACAATTTAAACATGATAAATCTTTTGCTTATGGCTCAAGAATTGATACAATTCTCTATAAAATTGCAAAAGACAATAAATCCAAACAGGAATGAAAAGCGGAGTTCTTCCAATTTGTAAACCTGAAGGCGTTTCTTCTGCCAAAGTGGTAAGTATCGTTAAAAAAGTTTCATGCTCAAAAAAAGTTGGACATATGGGAACTCTTGATCCATTTGCCACAGGGCTTCTTTTATGCGGAATTAATAAAGGAACCAGGATTTCAAGGTTTTTTCTCAATGGTTCTAAACAATACAAAGCAAAAATCTGCCTTGGAATTGAAACAGATACCTTTGATTGTACTGGAACTATTCTCCAAAACTTACCAACACTTGCCTCTTTGTACAATATTTCAGAAGAGAAAATAATTGAAATTGTTAATAGTTTTAAAGGCGAACAAAAACAGATACCACCAGCTTTTTCAGCATTAAAGCATAATGGAAAACCTCTTTATAAATATGCAAGAGAAGGACAGGATATAATAAAACCTGCAAGAGATATTGAAATATTTGAAATTTTAATTGAAAAAATAGAAATACCATTTATCCACATTAATGTTTTATGTTCAAAAGGAACATATATCCGAACAATTGCATCTGATATTGGTAAAAAACTTGGATGTGGTGCCCATCTTGCAACTCTTTCACGGACAGAAACATGTGGTTTCTCTTTAGAGGACGCTGTTGAACTAAGTAATTTTGAAACAATGGGTATTTCAGAAATTAATGAGAAAATAATCCCTTTGGCACAAGCACTTTCCTTTATGCCAGCGCACACTGTTGGCATAAAGAGTGAAAATAAAATACGATTTGGTCAAAAAATTGGTGTAGAGGATGGGTTGCCTGAAGAGAGCGGCTTTTTACGAGTCCTCACTAAAGAGGGAAATCTTGCTGCGATTGTGGAATATGATAAAATCAATCATGCGTTTAATTATTGTTGTGTTTTTTTGAATTAAGTGGTAATTTAGTGCGTTATATTTATTGAAAAGGCATTTGCCTGGCTTTGATTCCATAAGTCTGAATGGAATATTGGATTATGGATCGATAAATGACAGGGAAGTATAGAATGCTAAAAAATTATTTATTCCAAAAAAGGAGTTTAAATTGAGTTTATTAGAAATGACAAAAGATGAAGTAGTTGAAAAGTACAAAATTCACGAGACAGACACAGGTTCCCCGGAAGTACAAATCGCTATTTTTTCACATCGTATCACCTATCTTACCGAACACTTAAAGATACATAAGAAGGATCACCATTCAAGAAGAGGCCTTTTAGTCCTTGTTGGAAGGCGTAGAAGTCTTCTTGACTACCTGAAAAAAAATGATGTCGAAAGATATCGTACAATAATAGGTAAGCTCGGAATCAAAAGATAGAAAAATGCAAAAACAGCTGATTTCTAAATTTAAGAAAATAGAAAACAGCTGTTTTTTTATGAAAGGGCGGCATAACAGCAAACTTATTAATAAATTCGTATGTTTATTATCAAAATTATTATCTAAAGATTGTTTGATAGTAAATACGCGGGTTTATTTAGGGGATCTAAGCTGATACCGCCTTTCTTTATTAAGGAGTAGTATTATGGAAAAAGTATTAAAAACAGAAATTAATGGTAAAGAGTTCAGTATCAGCACAGGCAAAGTTGCGAAACAGGCTGGTGGAGCGGTTTTAGTGCAATATGGTGAAACCATTGTGCTTGTTACTGCGGTATCTTCAAAAGACCCAAAGGCAGAGATTTCATTTTTGCCTTTAACAGTGGAGTATCAGGAAAGAATTTATTCTGCCGGAAGAATCCCGGGTAATTATTTTAGACGGGAGATTGGAAGACCCAGTGAAAAGGAAACCTTGACTGCTCGACTAATTGACAGGCCTATTCGCCCTCTTTTCCCGGAGGGTTATAGTTATGAGACCCAGGTTATAGCAACTGTATCTTCAATGGACAAAGAAAATGAGCCTGACGTGCTTGCTCTTGTTGGAGCATCAGCAGCACTTCAAATCTCTGATATACCATTTGAAGGTCCTATTGCAGGGATAAGAGTGGGAAGAGTTAATGGTGAGTTTGTTGCAAATCCTACATTGGAAGAGATAGAAGCAAGTGATATTAATCTGGTTGTGGCTGGTTCTAAAACAGGTGTTATAATGGTCGAAGGAGGTGCTGAGACTGTTTCTGAAGAAGATATGATCAGTGCGATTTATTTTGGTCATTCAGCTATGCAGCCGATTATTGAAATGCAGGAAGAGTTGCAAAAAGCTCTTGGAAAAGAAAAACGTGAAATAGCTAAACCTGAAATTGATCAGGAGCTTTTTGCAAAAATAACTAAGATTGCTAAAGAAAAAGTTCATACAGCTGTTCAGGTAAAAGACAAGATGGAGCGGGGAAAAGCTTTAGGTCAGGTAAAAGAAGAATTACTGGACTCAATCAGTGAAGAATACCCTGAAAGAGAAAAAGAAATAAAAGGTCTTTTTAAAGATTTGCTGCACAATGTAAGCAGAGATATCGTTTTAAAAGAAGGAAAAAGAATTGACGGAAGAGCGTTTGACGAGGTTAGGAATATCGACTGCGAAGTTGGTAATTTACCAAGACCCCATGGAAGCGCACTTTTTACAAGGGGTGAAACTCAGGTTCAGGGAGTACTGACTCTTGGTTCAGGTCTGGATGAACAGCGAATTGAAACTCTTGCCGGGCAGACAATGCGTAAATTTATGCTGCATTATAATTTTCCTCCTTTTTCTGTTGGTGAATGCAGACGCTCCGGCGGCCCAAGCCGTAGAGATATAGGACATGGAAATCTTGCAAGCCGTGCTCTTGAGAAAGTTCTTCCTGATAATGAAGACTTTGAGTATACAATCAGACTTGTTGGTGAAGTATTAGAATCCAATGGCAGCTCTTCCATGGGAACTGTATGTGCAGGAACGCTTGCAATGATGGATGGTGGTGTTCCAATAAAAGCTCCTGTTTCAGGTATAGCCATGGGGCTAGTCAAAGAAGGCGATGACATGGTTGTTCTTTCAGATATCCTGGGAGATGAAGACCATTTTGGAGATATGGATTTTAAGGTTGCAGGTCCAAAAGATGGAATTACTGCTCTTCAGATGGATATTAAAATCAAAGAGCTTCCAAGAGAAGTAATGGAAAAAGCTTTGCACCAGGCAAAAGCAGGAAGATTGCATATCCTTGACAGAATGCTTGATGCTCTTGATTCTACACGGGCAGATATTTCTCCCTATGCTCCAAAGATTGTTAGAGTAGAAGTTAAAAAAGATAAAATAAGAGAGATTATCGGACCTGGTGGAAAGATGATCAGAGAAATTCAGGCCAGTACAAATACATCAGTAGAAATCAATGATGACGGTGTTGTCAAGATTGCAGGAGAAAATGAAGAAGAAGTTGCAGCTGCAGTCAAACTGGTTACTGATATTGCAGTTGATCCTGAACCCGGTGAAATTTATGAAGGAAAAGTTGTAAAAATTGCTGATTTTGGAGCTTTTGTAAATATTAAAACCGGTACTGACGGTCTTGTTCATATCTCTGAGCTTGCACATAAAAGAGTTAACAAAGTCACCGATGTTCTGAATGAAGGAGATATCATAAAAGTTAAAGTCCTTGCTGTTTCCAGAGATGGAAAGATCAAATTAAGCTACAAGGCTTTACTTGACAAGTGATAACAAAAATATAAGCATCTGTCCCCTTGCAAGTGGCAGCAAGGGGAATTCTTTATTTGTATCATGGAAAAACAACTCCATATTGATTGATGCAGGGCTTTCCGGCATTGAAATTGAACGCAGACTTGAATCTAAAAGTTTATCCCCGGAAAGCCTCACAGCCATTATTGTAACCCACGAACACTCCGACCACATAAGAGGCGTTGGCATATTAAGCCGTCGATACAACATCCCGGTTTACATCAACAAAAATACTTATGAAAGAGCTTCAAGTCTGGGCAAACTTGCAGGCCTTCAGTTTTTTGAATGCGGGAACAGATTTAAGATTGATAATATGGAAATTTCTCCTTTTACTATTTCACATGATGCCGTTGACCCTGCAGGCTTTACCCTTGAATATAAAGCCAAAAAAATAGGAATTGCCACGGATTTAGGAATTGCTACAAACTTAGTAAAAGAGCATTTAAAAAAGTGTTCTTTTCTTTATCTTGAGGCAAACCATGACCCTGACATGCTGATTAACGGCCCTTACCCCTGGCATTTAAAGCAGAGGATCAAAGGCAGGCAGGGCCATCTTTCAAACATGGATTCAAAAGAACTTTTAAGGCAATTAAATAATAAAAACCTTAAACACGTCACTCTTGCCCACTTAAGCGAAGAAAACAACACACCTGAAAAAGCATATAATGCTGCAAAAGCTGCTCTGAACAGTTCTGATGTTACAATTGAAGTTGCAATGCCCCATAAACCGGGTAAGCTGACAACGCTATAAAGTAGAATTGATAGAATTTCATTCCCAAGGCACAGTTTCAAAAAGGACTGGTGATTAGAAGCTACAGCAAAACCAGTCATTTTCATTAAAATTAGAGTATTATTGTTCTACTAATTCCACACGACGGTTCTTTTTACGACCGTCCTCTGTGTTATTGGAAACCTCAGGAACCAATGGACCTACACCAAAAGCTTTAAGCCGTGTTATATCCACTCCATAATCGGAAACAAGTTTTTTTACAACAGAGTCAGCTCTGTTTTGTGAAAGCTTTCTATTGTAATTTAAGTCGCCAACACTATCTGTGTGACCAACAACATATAGTTTGAGCCTGGGATTATGTTGAAGCAGTTTAGCTATTTCATTAAGAGCAAAATCAGATTCAGGTTTCAGTTCTGCCTTGTTAGTGTCAAAATAGATACCATCAACAGCAACATGTCCTGTTTTATCTATTTCTTTTGCCAAAGCATCCATGCTTATTTTTACGAGATCAGTTTCCATTGGCTTAACTTCAATAACATCAAGCTGGATCACTGGCCATTTATTCCAGCCAAGAGATATATTAAGGGAGACATAAATATCTCCTTCTGGCCGGGATAATTTTGCAGAAAGATAACGCTGATAGGCGTCTTCACCGTTTAATTCAAATTTGGTGTTGCCTACCAGAGGATTTAATATGGAATAAAGATGATCAGGCCAGACATTATATCTTCCAAGCTCTTTGCCCATGGCAATAAATAAAATTTCAAACCCTGCATTTTTTAAAGCCAGCTTATAATTGGAAAAAATTTCAAAGGTTGAACGTCCTTCCGGTGCTTTGTATTGAATTCTTGTTATTTTTCCTTCTAATTTTTTAATTTTTGATAATTCTCGCTTACTTTTTGTTATTTTCCATGGTTTTTTTCCGTCTTTTTCAACAAACTTTCCCAAAGGAAGAATATACTCATCAAACGCCTTTACCTCATAATGCCTGATGATGGAGCCATTGAACCGTGAAATCAAAGCATGATCTTTACTGCTTTTAGTATCACTTTTACCTTTGGCAAAAGTTGAATTCACAGGCATAAATAATCCAGTGAGCAGACACAATATTAAAATGTTTTTGATACTCATAAAGTCCTCGTTTTAAAAAAAAGCCTCTCCTTATACAGGAGAGGCTTTAGAATAGAAGGATTCAAGTTTATTTATACATAAGCTTTTTATTCATTTTGTATGTCCATGGCAAACCCTCAAGGCGCCAGCCGCCAGCCCAGCGCTGTCCATAAAAAGCACTTTCTTTGTTTTTATTCTTTCCACCTTCAAAACCGCCCATTATATTAAATACTTTTTCTTCTGAAAACCCGGCCTTAACAGCTTCGTTGCAGGCGCCGCAGCTTCTGCTTCCGCTCCTGCAAAAAATTATCAGAGTGTCGGTTTTTGGATTAAATCTGGCAAGAAGATCTTTGCCAAAATTTGGATTATTCACATTTACGTATCCTTTTTTCCCGGTCTTTGTGGAAAAAAATTGCAGCGGGATATTATATGCACCCTTGGCATGTCCTATAAATTGATATTCGGGCATGGTTCTGCAATCAATAAGAAAAGTGTTTTGGGAGTTTTTCTTCACCATTTCAAAGGCTTCGGTCGGTGTAATATCACCCCCAAGATGATCCTTTTTAACCGTGTAGCTGTATCCCGCAAAAGCAAAGGAAGAGCTAAGAAAAATTAATGCCAGTGAAATGAAAAGCGTTCTTTTAATCTTCTTCATTTTTTAACTCCTTATAAGTAATAAATTGATAAAAATTTAAATTGATCACCCAAACACACTGGAGATCCAAGTGCTTTGTTTGAGGATCAAGTTTTTATTTTCAAGAACGCCAGTCCGCTTCTTGAGTCACGAAGCGACGTTCTTAAAAGTCTTGATTATTGTTCCACCTCCTGTACCGGTTTCGGAATTTTTATTTTAGGCACGATAACTCCTGCATTGGCCTTTATTTCCCATTTTTCCATATCATTCTTGCTTAAAAAAAGTGAATTATTACCATGGCAATTATTACATTTTTCATTCTGGGGAGTTTTACGCTGAATATTATGTGGGGTGCTCAGCTTCCACGTTGGAAGTGCATCAAAATCGCTGAGACCGTTTTTTACATAAAAATCAAAAAGCCCGGGGTCAGCCGGTGGATGACGGACAATTACAAAGTTATAAGGCATGCTTTTTGTCTTATTAGGGTTTAGCCCTATTTTCAAAAGCATTTTGCTTTTTTTGTTTTTGAAATATACCAACCCTTTTTTGTCTGTTCCCACATGGCAACTAAAGCAGTTTTTATATGCCTGCGCATGGCATACCTGACAGGCGACCTTATCCCTGTGAAGCTTGTGAGACTCTGTCTTTGGTTTTGCTGATGCAACCTCCTTGTGACATTTCAGACAACTGGGTCGCTGGGGAAGGTCTAATCTTGTATTAACTCCTGTTGCATCGGCATGTATCTCTTCTGCTGTATGGCAGTCCATGCATGCCATTTCCTCTTCGTCATAATGAACATCTGCATTATAGTCTTCGTTTGTGCCCGTATATTCTCCGTGTACGCGCCCACCGTGACAACTCGCACAGGTAGTGTCCATGGGCGGGTTTTTTTCAAAATTATGCCTGTTTAAAAAACCACCCTTTGCATAGGTTGGGCGGCTTACGTGGCACTGTCCGCAACTTGAATGACATTTTTCACAATGTTTCTCCTTGACATTGCAAACTTTTTCAAGAACCTTTTTGTTTTTTTTATTTGCCCTGGTCTTAATAACTCGTCCAAAAGGAGCCAGAGTATAATGAAGGCTGTTTTGGGCAGTGGAAACGATTTCTTCATGGCATTCACCGCAAACCCTGTCAGCATCAAAGAGTGTTGGATCTTTTATGATTCCATTGTGTGCAGTTTGCCAGTTGGAATCTTTTGGGTCGCCCCCGTGGCATTCTTCGCATGCTATTTGCCCGTGCTCGGTTTCTAAAAAAGAAGGTTTCACATAAATTTTTTCATATAGCTCCAACGGAGCCAGAGGTCCTCCTCACCCATCACCTGATGTTTCCTCTGAGGCAGCCTGTTTTGGTCTCATTTTTTCTATTTTCCAGCACAATCGCATAAGGTCTTTCAGGCTGGTATGACAGCTAATGCACTTACTTTCACTTTCGGTTCCTTTCTCACTACTTAGGGAAGGAACAGTTGTGAAAAACAGCAAAATAAAAGCCGTCGCAAGTATAAAACTTTTCATTCCTTTCAATTTTTTCACCTCATTAATAGCTGATGGCTCGATTTTTTTATTTGTTATGATTTTGAGTCTGATAGGCTTTACTCTATATATAATAGTATATCAAGTCATCATGTCAGGTAGTTAACCGTGTTGTCTGCTTGTAATCACACACTTTAATTATATTAGGATAGGAACTTCCTTTTTGTCAAGAGAAGTATTAATAAAACTTTGCAAAAAACCAAACTTATATGAAGCAAAGAATTGATGTAAGAATTATCCTGACATTAGAACCCACTACAGATAATGTAATAGTCGATTCTGGTATTTGTTTTAATCACTTTCTCTTTCATTAACAAGAAGAGAGAACTAAATGAAATTTTATACCAAACAACATAATTATTATTTTTGCTTCTTCATTTCAATCCTGAAAAAATACATTTCAGGATCATTTTTTATTCGACCGCCAACACTTTTGGCAAATGATTCACTATTAAAGGTGGTATTTGTGACTCTTTTTTTATAATAATTTTCTCTGATTCTTATTAAAGATCGAATGGTTTTTTAAAATTCCAGTCTCCTATTATCATCATCTGTCTTGTTCAAGACAAAACCGTTCAAATCAAAAAAATATTTTATTTTTCCAATCTGTCAAAAGCTATCTTAATAGATGTTCTCATCCTCTTAAAAGATTCCGCCAAATTACTTATTTCATCATTGCCCGACACATCAATCTTTGCATCTAATTCTCCAATACTTATTTTATCGGCAACTTCGGAAAGCTTATTTATTGGCTGCAAAATAACTCGCCCAAAAAGAAAATTAATGATCAAAGCCAAAATAATAAAAAACAAAAACACTATCCCTATGAAAATCAGAGTATTGTTTGATGCAGTTTTCAACACAATGCTTGCCGGAACAGAAATGGTCAAAGTGCCGATTACTTCACCCACTTTTCTCCCAAAACCATTTTTCGTCCCATAGCGTTCTACAAGCTCTGCTGGAGCGAGCTCTGGTGTACTATGGCAACGTAGGCAACTT
This sequence comes from Desulfobacteraceae bacterium, assembly GCA_021107575.1. Taxonomy (GTDB): domain Bacteria; phylum Desulfobacterota; class Desulfobacteria; order Desulfobacterales; family Desulfobacteraceae; genus JAIOSM01. The sequence continues at coordinate 20,942 of JAIOSM010000511.1, forward strand.
TTTTTGGCAACAATAGGTTTCATAATCATATATACTTTTTTACCATTTTTATGCGAAAACCCTTTCCATTCCTTTAAAGCAGGATCTGCCTGGAATTTGTTTATGATGTCCATTTCAACAGCACTTGCTTTATTAATAGGGTTTCTGGGATTTGGTGCTGCATGCTTAAAATAATATTGAGGATAAAATTTACTTATTCTTTCAAAAATATTACGAGCTCCAAAAGATGATGACATGCCTTCAACTATAAATTTTCCAGGCAGAGCCTTATAAAGAACCGGCTTTATTACTTTACTGGTAAAAGATCGTGAAGATTCCATTGTAATAAGTAAAAGACGAGCCTTATCAAATACCTGTTTCTCAGCATCTTTGTGTAGTCTGTTGCCTGCAATAAAATAGATGGAAATAATACAAATAAGGAATAGTGTCCCCATTGCGATATTGAATTTAGTCCTTAATTTCAAGCCAGTGAAAACGCTTTTTTTTGGTTTAGTCGTTTTTGCCTGTTTCTCGGACAGTTCAGGACTTACCGTTCCTACCTCGCTGCTTGGTGACAAATAAGAATGATCAACCGATCCCGGTACAAATTCAGACTCAGGCTTCTTTATAACTATAATTGTACCACATTCTAAACATTTTACCTTGGGATTTGCCCCTTTTATTTTATTATCATTAATAGTGTATCGTTTTCCACAATTACCACATTCAATAATCATTATTCTTAGCCTCCCTAATCTGGTTTGCGCGATTGGATACAAATTCTAAATTCTGCCGCCATCTCTTCTAAAAACAGCAATGTCACCCAATAAATATTCATAATATTACTTTTTCTGAACTTTTTTTATAAAGTATAAGCAATTTAAACAAGTATTGCAAACTTTGCAAAAAACAGAGAAGTATTAAAAAATATCAGGGCAAGATCTTTTTTTGTTTACAATATCATATCATATTGTGATATTGTTACAATTAATTGTAATTTGAAAATTACAGGTCTAAAATGAATATTAAGACAATGCTGATACGCATATATTCCAGTAAATTCACGACCCTTATGTTGGCCAAACCTATTCTGAATATAGTCTGCAATCCCCTGGAGAGTTTAAATGGGACAAAATGACAACAAGCAAATAAACGGAGTAGCCAAAGAGCTCTTATTTTCTCTTGGTGTCGGGGTAGTGGTAATTGATCTGGAAAATCAGATTACATTTATGAATCCTTTTGCTGAAAAAATGTTGGCTCGTGTAGGTAATCGGGCTGTAGGAATGAATGTACTTGAATGTCACCTGACGAAAAACCGGGAAATAGTTAACCAGTTAATCACAAAAACACTTGGCAGTGAAGACCAGCTTCTCCCCCTTGTAAAAATTATAGATGGACCTACCATGATTCTGTCTGTACGGCTCAACCCCCTTTTGGATTCTGAAAATTTGCGTGCCGGGGTTGTGATGGTAATTAACGATCTTACCAGTGAAGTGATGATTGCGGAAAAGGAAAGTTCACAGGCATATCTGTTCAA
>JAIOSM010000059.1 GCA_021107575.1 Desulfobacteraceae bacterium
TCTGTTTTTTAGGGCTGTCTTTATCATTGATAAGCCATTTATCTATAGATTTTATATAAGGTCCAAGCACAGGGTATGATTGTTGCTGCCTGAAAGGATATCCTACATATTCTGTCTTTAATACTTTTTTAATTGTATTCTTTGAATGACCGGTCTGTCTTGCAATCTGTTTAATCTTTTTACCATAAACCCGATACGCTGTTCTGATGTATTCATATTGATCCACTGTTAACATCCTCCTCTCCTCTGATAATTGATTTTTACCTTTAAAAATCAACTCTATCAGAAGTCGTTGCAGGGGGGTCAATTTTACGCTGCAATTTATGCCCTTAGGGGGTCAATTTTAGGCTACCAAAACTAGACATGGGGCTGTCATCAGCACAAGACGTTCAAGGTCGGTATTTCTGAGTTAATGGTTTGCTTCAATCATAGTACACAGCGCCAGACTCTTGATTATCTTTGTATCCAACCTTCAGAGATTCAAAGAGTGCATATGAATGAACTTTAATAACAGCAGCAAGTCTCAACTGTGGGACACCATCAAGCTAATCCTTAAGAATGCTGTGAATCTCTTTATGTGGTACGGTGTTTATCTGCTTGTGGTGAACTGATCCCTGAGCTTCCAAAGCTTGGTATGTTGAAACCCTTTCGGGCTTATAGACCCGACTATAGTTTTGTCTGAAAGCCCTCACATTGAGGGGTCTGACGTTTGCGAACACTGTGCATGGCAGATGACGTGGGGAGTGAGAACCCTTCCTTATAGAGACACAGGCCAAATTTTCAGGCTATGCAAGACCAAGTAAGGCGATTACAGACCATTGCAAAGGGCTCATCAAAATGGGACAAAGAGTGCTATTCAGAGGTTCATATAGGAAGAGGAGTTAAAGGTCTACCTCAACGCAAAAGGCGCTCCAAGGACAAAGCCGATTGTAATAATGAGACATAATACAAATCCAATTGAGGACACAGGGTAATTTTCTATGTTTAACTTGGAGAACAGGGTGATACGCCCTTTGTTGAATGAAACCCACAGCTTTATCACTCCGCCACCAATCAAGTATAACCAAAGCCAGACAGAGGTAAAGAAAGTTGAGCAAAATAGTGTTCTAATTGCTACGCTGGGGCCAAGAAAATCATCACTCCACATGTTTAGAATTTCATTCCATGACCCAGATACAGCTTGAATCCAGAAATTAAGTAAATCCGACATATTATTAATAGTGGTGTCGATAGGCCAGTCCATCATATATAGCATAATTGGTACAGTTATCAAAGTTGAAGATGCCCAGATAGCTATTGTTGCAATGATGTCTATGAATAAAATAACGCTAACTGCTTTTTTTGAGTCTCGCTTCATTAGCACATTAAGCATGAACCTACTCTCAAGTAATGATAGATAATCTGGGAAGACATTAATAACCATAGAAATCATCAGTATAAAAAGCACTGTGTCCACAGCCTTTATTGATATTATGGGGCCGGAGCTGTTTGTATTATGAAAGACAATCCAACAGATCAGCACAGCAAATACAGAAGCTACACAAGAACGAACAAAACACTTAATGCTCAAATGGCGTTTACCAAAGATACTATCAAAAAGATCAGCAAACTGGCTAGCCCATTTGTCTTCGTGGTTGTCTGGCTCTGTGTTACTTAACCACTTCTTGATTCGATCTTTGATTTCCACATTAGCAACAACCTCAGCAACACCAAAGAGTGCAATAGTGCCACCCATGATTGATGCCCAGCTTCCAAAGTAGTTGAGAGCGTTCATTAATGATCACCTTGTGTGTGTCGGTTGCTTAATTCCTATCAAACTCATGGTTTCATGTAAAGTCAAATGTGAGGATGCCTTAATTATATCTTATGTTAACTCATAGTCCAACTTTGGGCTACGCTCCAGAACCATGGGTGGAAATAGGTGTGCGCAATTTTGAGCAGTCAGAATGCACAGGAAGCGAAGGTTACCACATCAAAGTACCGCCATAAGTCAAATCTTGCATACATGGTAAACAGGTTCCCAAGGACAGCGCTCATTAGTTACTTCAGGACAAAGAACATTGATATTGATGCTGACCGCTATGCACTCTCAGGATAACCAGTAGCCATATACAGTTAAACCATTGTTGATATATGGTCTCAGACGATAGTCTTTCATATGGTTGCTGATGGTTATACCTTGAGGTCTATCGAGGTGAGAAATGTTGTAAGAGCATTAGGAGGGGGCATTGAGTTCCGGTATTAAGTCGGGAGTGACGCCCTTCCGCTTTTGTTTCGAACACTGTGCCTGATCTCAATAACATCTGTATTTTTGAGGCTTGACACCCTAAGCTTACCATGGCATAAAAATTAGAGAGATTATCTTAAGGAGAAAACAAACATGAAGAAGTTTTTAATGGTTATTTTAATCGCTGTATTTATGTATTGCTATATTGGTGCTGGTTTTTGTGCTGACAAGGTGGTTGTAATCCCTTTGAATAGTCAAGTTTTATGTAGTGATATGGAGCTTACACTGAGGGACAGTTGTATGAGTAACTGCGTAGCCTGGGGAGTACCATGCGAAAATTGTTTTGGGGTGGCAAGTGATATCGCTAATTCTCTGAAATCGGATGGGCTATGAGATTGATTAATTGTGGCAGATGGTCGCAAAAATTACACTCACTGGATTGTGGAGGTATGGAAGGTTAGTTTTGGGACAGACCAAACGAATATCTCACCCAGCCTATCCCAAAGTAATCAGTTATTATTGTCTCTTGCTCTCACCGCAAGTTCATCTGCAAGCTCATTACCAATGTCCCCACTGTGTCCCTTAACATGAAGTATTGAAAGACTTGTGAAGCCCTCAAGAAGCGCCTTAATGTCAGCAATTAGTTCAACATTAGCCTTAGCCTTCCAGTTCTTGGTCAATACGCCAATACAATAATTGCTATCGGTGTGCAGTGTAATCTCAGTGTCCTGATTGTCGACCAGATCACACCAATTAGGATCAGTACTGAAAACAGTGTGAATTATTTTGAAAAAAGAATGTAACTATTTGAATACATTTAGGTTTAAGAAGGGTTGGTGGAGCTAAGGGGGATCGAACCCCTGACCTTACGGCTGCCAGCCGTACGCTCTCCCAGCTGAGCTACAGCCCCACAAAACAGTCTAAGTATTTAATCTAAATTTAATAATATGTCAATACAAAAATGAGAGATTAAATAGTAGCAGATATTAATAAAACATTGACATATAAGGTAATAAAAAGGTAGTATTTGTCTTTTTTTATACAACAATTTGATTGTTTTGGTTAATCGTTCTTGTTGGTTGTTTCGGTTGTTTGATTTTAGTTTTTTTTGAAGTTAAGGAGAAAATAATGCTGCGTTATCTTAGAGATCGGACTGGATCATGGATTATTAAAATTATTCTTGGTTTAATTATTATTATTTTTGCATTCTTTTTTGGTGTTGGTGGTTTTGGACCAAAAGCACAAGGTCCTGTTGCAATGGTCAATGATCAGGCAATATCATTTAATGAATATAAAGAATCTTATGAATCAATTGTAAAACAAATACGCATGAGGGCAGGTGATGATTTTGATGAAAAAATGCTTGAACAGGAAAATGCTAAACAAAACGCGTTGGATGTTCTTATTGCAGATAAACTTGTAGCAATAGCATCAGAAAAATTTGAAGTTAAGGTCTCAGAAAAAGAGTTAACTGATTTGCTCAATGGTTATTCTGCATTCAAAACCGGCGATAACTTTAATTTTGATCAATATAAGAGAGTGCTTGCAGCAAATGCTATGACTCCTGAAATGTTTGAGTTTAGCCAGAGAAAATTATTGAAACATCAAAAAGTCAGAGATCTTATTTTTGACAATGTAATGATTTCAGATATGGAAATACTAAAATGGTATAAGTATTCAACTGCACAAGTAAGTATTAATTATGTCAAGTTTAACCCCAGTGAATATACAAAAATTAACCCGTCTTCCGAAGATGTAAGAGCCTTTTATGATGAAAATAAGGATGAGTATAAAACTGATATTACATTAAAGGTTGAATATCTAAAATTTTCATTTCAAGATTACAAAGATAAAATTCAAATTACTGAAAAAGAGCTTAAACAATATTATGAGAATGATTCTCAGCAATATTCTGTTCCGGAAAAGGTTGAAGCACGCCATATTTTAATAAAAGTTGACCAGGGTTCTGATGCTGATACGATTGAAAAGGCTAAGAAAGAAGCCCTGAAAGTTTATGACATGGCTATAAAAGGGGGCAATGACTTTGCAGAACTTGCAAAAAAATATTCCCAGGGGCCAAGCAATGCAAATGGTGGATACCTTGGATCCTTTGCAAAAGGCGAGATGGTTGCACCGTTTTCTGAAAAGGCTTTTTCTATGGAGCCGGGAGAGGTAAGCGAGCCTGTCCAAACACAATTTGGGTGGCATATTATTAAAGTCGTTGCAAAATTTGAGCCCTTTGTAAAAGCCTTTACTGATGTAAAAACTGAGATAGAAAAAAAAGTTTTAGAGAAGAAAATTATTGATCTTGCATATTATGATGCAGGAGATGCTTTTGACGCAGTCGTTGATGGTGATTCTCTTGAACAAGCAGGCTTAATTACTCAGAGAAAAGTATTAACAGCAGGACCATTTTCAAAAGATGGCAAGGGGATTGATTTTAAAAATAGAAATAAATTTGCAGAAGCTGCTTTTTCAACGGTTATTAGTGAAATAAGTGACATTCAAGAGATTGAAAATTCATATTATCTTATTAAGCCCATTGAAAGCATAGAGCCTGAAATAATTAAATTTGATGATATACAAGATAAAGTCAAAGCAGACCTTTTAACAAAATTAAAAAATGAAAAAGCAGGGAAAATTGCTGAAGCAATGCTTTTATCCTTAAAAGAAAATAATTCTTTGGTGGAAACCGCAAAAAAACAAAATGTTAAAATAGAAAGCAGTGAGTTATTTGGCAGAAGAGGGTATATCCCTGAGATTGGTTATGCACCAATCATTGTAGAAGCTGCATTTAAACTGGGCAAAAAAGATGAAATATATCCTCAGACATTAAAAATGAATGATATATTCTATATTATTTCTTTAAAAGAAAGATCTGTTCCAAAAGATTTTAAAGATCCTAAAGAAAAGGAACAAATTAAGTCACAGCTTGAAGATATTAAAAAAGATAGAGTCTATACTGCCTGGATTAAGGAGCTTAAAGAAACAAATGAAATTAAGATTCTGATCCCTGAGCTTTTTGAATAGAAGGGATATGTCTGGTATGGCAAGAAAATTTTTATTATTATTAAGTCTTACATTAATTTTTTTCATTTTTGGCTCATGCTCAACTCCTTTTTATAAAAATCAGGCCAAATCAAGACCAGTAGGACTTGGTTCCGACTTTGAACTTAAGCTTGATCCCGCATTAATTCATGGTACTTTAGAAAATGGATTCAGATATTATCTTTATAAGAATTCAACACCTGAAAACAGAGTAAGTATACATCTTGATGTCCTTACAGGCTCCTTCAATGAAAAGGTGAATCAACAGGGACTGGCCCATTATCTTGAGCATATGCTTTTTAATGGCTCAACGCATTTTAAACCAGGAGAATTGATTGAATATTTTCAATCAATTGGTATGGACTTTGGAAATGATGCCAATGCACATACAGGCTTTTTTGAAACAGTATATGATCTTTCCCTGCCCAGAGGTGATAAAGAGGGTTTAGAAAATGCCCTCTTGGTTATTGATGACTATGCCAGGGGAGCTCTCCTTTTAGAAGTAGAAATCGATAGAGAGCGGGGAATTATCCTTGCGGAAAAACGTGACAGAGATTCTGTGTCGTATCGCACCTTTAAAGCATCTCTTGCCTTTGAATTGCCTGAATCAAGAATCACTCAAAGATACCCCATTGGTATTAAAAAAGTCATTAATAATGCTGATCAAGCCTTACTTAAAGATTTTTATGATACATGGTATCGACCGGATAACATGATTTTAATCATGGTAGGCGATTTTGATAAATCTGTTGCTGAAGGTTTAATTAAAAAAAGATTTTCCAGCCTGGAACCAAGAGGGCAAAAAAGACCGATACCCGACAATACCTTTAAAGAGCATGATGCAGTTAAAACCTTTTATCATTTTGAGCCTGAAGCAGGCAGCACTGATGTCACCATTGAAGTTGTTTCCAGAGTTGATTTTAAACCTCAAACCCTGGATGATATCAAGGCAAGAATTAAAAAAAATATTGGTTCCTCAATTTTAAACAATCGATTGTCAAGATTGATTGGAAAAAAAGGGACTCCCTTTTTTGATATTAGTGTTAACTCAGGAATTTATCTTAAAAACATTGCCTTTACATCTATTGGGGCTGAAACAGAGTCTGAGAATTGGGGTAAGACTTTAACTGTTCTTGAAAAGAATTTGCGATCAGCTTTGGCTTTTGGATTTACACAAAAAGAACTCGAAAGGGCACAGATAGAATATATTAATTCACTTGAGAATGCAGTAAAAACATCAAGCACACGCAAGAGCAGCAGGATTGCTGCAAGCATAATCTATCATGTGAACAATAAAAAAGTTTTTCAAAGTCCTGAAACAAAATTGAACATTCTAAGGCCTTTCATACAAGCTTTAAAAGTTGACGACATAAATAAAAGTTTTCTTGACACATGGGCTGAAGATCACAGACTTGTGCTTGTCACGGGAAATAGCAAAATTGGGAAAAATAAATCAGATGCAGAGAAAAATATTTTTTCTAAATATAATCAAAGTATAAAATCAAAAGTTGTTAAATATCAAGACTCAAAAAAAGTTGATTTTCCATATCTTCCCGAGCCTTTAAATATAGGGAAGGTAAAAACAAAAAAGGAAATACCCGGACTTGATGTAACAGTGATTGATTACAATAATTCAGTAAGACTGAATTTAAAAAAGACCAAATTTAAAAAAGGTGAGTTTATATTTAATGTTGCCATTAACGGCGGGAAGGTCACCGAACCAGTGGCAAAGGAAGGTCTTGCTATTATTGCAGAAGACCTCCTTAATGAAAGCGGCCTTGGCAATGTTGACAAAGAAGGGCTAAAAGAAATACTCGCTGGTACCAGTGTAGATATTGATTTTAATATAGAAGGCGATTGTTTCAGTTTCTCCGGGAGTGCAGAACCCTCTGAGATTAAACTTGTTTTTGAGCTTATTTATGCATATTTAAAAGATCCTGGATTTAGGAAAGAGAGCCTTGAACTCATTAAAAAACGTTATGAACAGGAGTTTAATTCATTGCAAAGAACTCCAAATGGTTTAATGCGTATTAAAGGAAATAGATTTTTAGCAGAAGGGGATCATAGATTTGGCAGCCCCAGAGTTGAAACAATAAATAAAATATCTATTCAGGATGTTAAGATATGGCTTAAACCTTTTTTTGATAACGTGAGTCTTGAAGTCTCAATTGTTGGAGATTTTGATTCAAAAAAGGCA
>JAIOSM010000325.1 GCA_021107575.1 Desulfobacteraceae bacterium
CTGCTCACCGATTGTAAGTTTGCCTTTCACAAGCCCGTAGCGAATCTGATCAATGATTTGCCTGTAAAACGGGATACCGCTTTTGGGATCCAGCATAAAGTCTATCATAGATCATCACCTCCTAAACCTTTTAGTAAAATAATTATAATAATCTACTATTGTATTAGTCTTATATGACAATATAGCTTTATTAATTTTGAGATGTCAAGAAAATATTAATAAAAATGTTAACTTTTATAATAAGAAGAGATTTTAATATTGGAAAAGACCATCATAATTTTATATAGAGATGTGATTTTTCTAAAATTAATCCTCTTTCCTAAAAAGGTACACAAGGTTAAGCTAATTTTAGATCAGACTCAGGATATCAAAGTAAGTGAGCTTTTGCCTATGATTGTTAGTTGGAAAAAAGTTATTTGTAAATGAATTGACTCTGGACATTTTTCTTCTCATGGAAGTAGTTTTCAATCGAATCTAAAAGTTGCGAACACTTGCATTAGTGTCATTGTTTTCAAAGTGCATTAAAAATTGAATTTGATAACCGTTTTTTAATTACATTATGAACCTGAGAAACTACTGATGAAAACCTCAACCTTTTCAAGCAAAAAAACTGATCTATGATGGTTTGATAAAATCGGGGTATCTTTTTTATTAGTGTTCTATTCAATGGGTTTTTTATTCACCTCGCATTATTGCATCTGTTCCTTGAAATATACCAAACTCTCTTGGCTTACCTTTTATTTTTTTGGGATAGGGTCATAACGTGTGCCAGGTAATTAGACCGCAATGAGTTTATGTGGTAAATAAGTAATGGATACTTTTTAAGAAAAGATTAAGCTGAATTAAAATATAGGGAATATGTAATGGCAAATAAAATTGATGACTCAATGAAAAGAAAAATTGATGCTGTTTTAGACACAGTTAAAGAGCCTGAATCTGGTTTGTCTGTTGGAGAAATCGGGCTTGTGCAAAAGTTCAGGTATGTTAGTTCCAAAAAAACTTTATATGTTTTTCGAAACTCAATTTTGCCTTCAAAAGGGTGCTGTAATATTATGTCGAACATGCTGTTGGCAGCCACTCAAAAGAATCTCCTTGATGCATTAAAGGCATCCTTTCCTGAACTTACCATAGAGATGGTTGTTCCGATATTTTCAGAAAACAATTAATGACTTAATAAGGCTAATAGTTTGGAGAACAAATGGGCATGATTGATCAAAAAGAAATAATTGAATGTCATTTTAATGAACCTGATAAAAATATTTACTCAAATGGATTTGATATTGCAAATCCTGAAATTGTTAAGGCTGTGACTTGTTTTCATGAAAGCTTGCCAGGCTACATTCCAACCCCTTTGGTTAAGTTATCTTTTCTTGCAAAGTCTTTAGGTGTTGAAGAGATATCAATAAAAGATGAGAGCAAACGATTTGATTTAAATGCGTTCAAGGTTCTTGGGGCAAGTTATGCCATGGCAAGGGCTTTAATGAAAGAACTCAATTTTGATCCAAAAAAGTTTACTTTTGAAGAGATTTTGTTACACTCAAAAAGGGTAAGTCATCTAACCTTTGTTACTGCAACAGATGGAAATCACGGAAGAGCTGTTGCCTGGGTTGCAAGCAAGTTTGGTTGCAAAGCTGTTGTTTTTATGCCCAAAGGAACGTCAAAGCCAAGGCTGCATGCAATACAGGATCTTGGGGCAAAAGCCTCAATACTTGACTGTAATTATGATGAAGCCGTTGATTTTGCTGAACAGGAGGCAGGAAAAAATAACTGGGCATTGATACAGGATACTTCATTTCCCGGATATGAAGAAATCCCTGAAAATATAATGCAAGGGTATTTTACGCTTGTAACAGAGGCTATGGCTCAAGGAGAAAACATGCACTTCACTCATGTTTTTGTCCAGGCAGGAGTAGGTTCTCTTTCAGGAGCTGTACTGGCACATTTGTGCAGCCTTTTTGGAAAGTCCAAACCTGTTTTTGTTTTGGTTGAAGCTGCAGGAGCTCCCTGTTTTTATAAATCCATGGAGATTGGAGACGGCAAACCTCATACTGTCCACGGAGATTTAAAAACAATTATGGCAGGGCTTGCCTGTGGAAAACCATGTCAAATCGGATGGGAAATTTTAAAGGTTGGAACTGATGCCTTTATCACCTGCTCCGATGAAATCGCAAAAAAGGGTATGCGAATACTTGGCAACCCTATGGGTGATGATATCCGTATTATTTCGGGAGAATCGGGTGCGGTTACATTGGGGCTTGTCTATAATCTGCTTCATGAAAAAAAAAATAAATATTTGAGAAATAATCTGAAAATAGATGCAAATTCTAAAATTCTGCTCTTCTCAACTGAAGGTGATACTGATCCACAGCATTATAGAAAGATTGTGTGGCAAGATGAATAACTTTGACCAGCCTTCATTACTTACCAGAATCATTCACTGCATATTTGGATTTGCACCAATGACCAGACTACTATATAATTAAGATTATGAAATTATGTCAAAACTGTGGGCAGCTTGTGGCTGAAGAGATATTGTCTTGTCCTTCCTGCGGGAACGAAGTTGTTGAAGGAAGAAAATATATAGATGATTATCAAATCATAGAGGTTCTCCACGAAGGCTATTCCAGCATACTATGCCGCGCTGTGAAGAAGGGTATGGATGATCTGGTAATGATTCGTATTTTTACGCAGCAGTCAGGGGTCGATGAGAAGATAGCAAACAGGCTGCAAGGGGAGCTTGAGGAACTTAAAAAGCTTCCGGAAAATTATTTTGTAAGACATCTTGAGATCTGCAAGTCTTCCGACGGACTTTGGTATCGGGTCAGTGAGTGGGTTGATACAGAGACCTGGGGTAATTTGCTGGTTTCCGGCCGACTTCAGGATTATCGAACAGCTTTTAAACTTTTTTACAAGATAGCGTTAATTCTCGAAGGTCTCCACCAGATAGGACATTTTATTCCCCACCTTATTTTAAACGACCTTATTGCAATAAAGGACGACAATGAAGATCTTAAAGTTAAAATAGATTACAAACTTTCCCGATTTCTTAATCCGCAAATTGATCAGTCTCCCCCAATGCTAAAGAAACTTCTTACCATTCATCCTGATATTATTAACCAGCGTCCTCTTGATTTAAGGAGTAGCATATGGTCTTTGGGAAAAGTCTTTGTAGAAATTCTTGCTGCAGATTATGAAATAAAAGATTTTCAGGCCAAAATTGATGAATTGCAGCTCCCGGATGATGCTAAAGTTCTGCTTAAAATTATGCTGGCTGACGATCCTGATCTCAGACCCAGGTCTATGGCAGATGTGGCTGAAAATTTATCCCAGGTAATAGAGAGTAAGAAGGTAGAAACGATACCGTCTCCAGTGCGTGAAATCAGAGGGCTTAAAAAAAGGATAAGCCTTCTTGCACTTATTATGTCTCTGCTGATTGTGCTTGGTATATTGGCGTGGCTCTACTTTCCATTCAAAGATCGCAACAGTGAGGTGATCCTTGAGGAGTTTACCAACAGGTATGCTTCATCGGTTGCTTTTGTTGTATCTGACTACTGGCTGGAGGATGGTGAAACTTATTTTTACCATAATCGAACCGAAGGGACTGCATTTCTGGTGGATAAAGAAGGCTTTCTTTTGACTAATCGTCATGTTGCCTGCCCATGGCTGGAGGACAAGAACTTTTATGTAATTATTGACAGGCTAAAGCAGCTTCAAAGACCTGTTCGTTTAGGATATCGAGTCTTTTTGTGGTTTGAGGGAGAAAAAGCCTTTAAACGTTTGCCTGATTTGCCAGGCAGCCCTGGTTTAGAAGATATATATTTTGTTGAATCAGCTTATAGCACAGATGGAGATTCCCGGCTGACCATAGCCGGAGTTGCAAGGCCGCCGATAAAAACCTGGCAACTTATTAAATCTCCCCTCAGGAATGACTTTGCCGTACTAAAAGTAGATCATCCGCCTGAAGGGTTGGAACCCTTGCCCCTTGACTATAAAATGGAAGCGCTGAAAATTCAAAAACTTTCACCGATTATTACACTGGGCTTTCCTCTTGGCAGCCGTACCCAGGCAAATACAGTTAACGTCAGCGTAACAAGAGGGCATGTACGTCGGGCATTTGAAAATATGCTTCAGGTTGATACTTCAATACATAGGGGTAACAGTGGAGGGCCGATTATTGATACCAGTGGCAAAGTGATAGGTATTGCCTCAAAAGTAGCGGTGGACTACTCTGCTGGACCCATACCGGTTATAACTCTTTTGCCGGATATGGGAATGGTGCTGCCCATAACCAAGGCTGCGGCCTTTCTTAATGAATTAAAAGCTGGACAGGCCAAATGGAGCGGTGTTTTGGATCTGTCCGTTGATAGGAAAATAAAACAAATTACAGATTTAGCCCGTAAGGGGCAATGGGATAAAGCTCGGACGCTGGCTGATAAGGAACTAGAGAAAAGTTTTGATCCCATGCTGGTTATGGCAGCAGGAATGATGTGTTTTTGCTCAGAGGACTATAAGGGAGCAAAGCATCTTTTTGGTCAAGCCTTATCAATGGATATAGAAAATAGTAATGCAAAGTTAATGCTTTTTTTAATTGATTGGCTGAAAGAAAGGTCAGTTGCAAGTCCTTATCGGCAGGAATTAATAGCTTTGGACTGGCGATCGCCGTTTGAGTTTTACGGTTATCTGGTACAGGTTCTGGAAAGACTTGTAGATGAAGGAGCAGCCATTAAAGGAGGATATTCCGGAGATGAGAATAGCTGGCTTTATTATATACTAAGCCTTATCCGCATAAAACAGGGAGATTTGGCAGGCTCTGAGATACTTCTAAGAAAGGCTGTCCTGGCATCTAACAATGAAAGCTGGCCATTTTTTCTTTCTCTGTCCAGACTGGAACAGGTTCAAACACAGAGATTGGCAGCTTTGCAAAAAAAGGTTAAAAGGGTTGAATATCAGGCTGATATAAAAAGATTTTCTAAGACAATAAAAAATGATTTTATTCTCAAAGGAGAAAAACTCGCAAAATTTGCACCACTTATTGCCAAACTTAAATTAAGCTCTCTAAATCCAGAGGAAAAACGAGAAGTATTAGAAAAAATTATGGTGCTTGTTAAGGTTAATAAAACTGTCCTTGTAGGACTGGCCTATTATAGCGCCATGAATGAAGAATGGGATCTTGCCCTGAAATATGCCCGGGCTTTTCTTGAAGTTGAAGGTAGAGAGAATGCAGGCCGTTTAAGTATTGGTCTGCTGGAGGCAGGCATACTTAACAATATCGGCCGAAAAGATGAGGCTGTAGAAAGACTTAAAGTATTCAGCAGCCAGATAAAAAATCAGTGGTACAGGTATATTGCAAAATGTCTGCTGGGTGAAAAAACTGAGCAATTCTTAGTGCAAAGAGCTGGTGAAAGCCCTGGATACCTTGTTACTGCGCATTGCGCTTTAGGGTTTTGGGCAGAAGGAGCCAATGAAAATAAAAAAGCTTTAAAACACTATAAAGAGGCCCTTGGGTCATATATGGACGACTGGCTTGAATACCAATTTACCGTGGAGCGGATCAAAAAGCTTAAATAGATTTTAAGCATAAGGGTGATGACATTTGTATTGTCTTGAGAGAATCAGGGCTGTTACATTGGGAATTGGTTATAATCTCAACTCATATCTGTTATTTTTATTAAAAAGTATTTGACAAAACCCTTCTATAAAATATATTATGCAAAAAGTAGACTGAGCGCTCGATCAGTTTATTTGAATGTAAGGCTGGCAAGGGGTTTCAATGTCGATGCCAGAATGATTAACTAAATACTTAAGGAGGAACAGGGTGGATTTCGATCTTACAACAGAACAAAAAATGATTCGCAAGGAAGTAAGAAGGTTTGCCCAGAAGGAAATAGCTCCCATTGCTCTTGAATTGGACGAAAAAGAGGAGTTTTCATCTGAACTTACACGTAAGATGGGTGAGATTGGTCTTTTTGGTATGTTTGTTTCTGACAAATATGAAGGTCAGGGCATGGACTATATTTCATATATAATTGGAGTTGAAGAGATCGCAAGGATTGATGGTTCACAGGCCGCAACTATTGCAGCAGGAAATTCTCTTGGAATCGGTCCGATTTACTACTTTGGTACTGAAGAACAAAAACTGAAATATCTTCCAAAGCTATGCAGCGGTGAAGCTTTATGGGGGTTTGGACTTACTGAGCCCACTGCCGGATCTGATGCCGGAGGAAGTAAAACAACAGCTGTTTTAGAAGGTGATGAATGGGTTATAAACGGTTCTAAAATTTTTATTACCAATGCTGCATGTGATATGACAGCAGGAGTTACTGTTCAGGCAATTACCGGTACAAGAGAGAATGGAAAACCTGAATATTCCTGTTTTCTTGTAGAAGCAGGCACTAAAGGATTTAAAGCTGTAGCAATGCACAAAAAGCTCATGTGGAGAGCATCTAATACCGGCGAACTGTACTTTGATGACGTAAGAGTTCCAAAAGAAAATATTCTTGGTAATAAAGGTGATGGTTTTCATCAGATGCTATCAACACTTGACGGCGGCAGGTTATCCATTGGATCAATGGGACTTGGCGGGGCACAGGGTGCTTATGACCTTGCATTAAATTATGCTAAAAACAGAGAACAATTTAATCAGCCTATTTCAAAATTTCAGGCAATAGCTTTTAAGCTTGTTGATTGCGCCATGGAAATAGAGCTTGCAAGAAATCTTTTATACAAAGCATGCTGGCTAAAGGATAAAAAGAGAGCTTATGAAAAAGAAGCTGCAATGGCTAAACTTTACTGCTCAGAAGTTATGAGCAGAGTTGCAGATCATGCTGTTCAGATTCATGGTGGATATGGACTTATGAAAGAATATGATGTTGAACGATTCTATCGTGACCAGAAACTTCTTGAAATTGGTGAAGGAACATCAGAAGTTCAAAGGTTGGTTATATCAAGATATATTGGATGTTAATTTTAATTTAAGGAACAACTTATGTCTGAAGAGCTTATATTAAAAGAGGAAAAAAACAGTGCTGTTATTTTGAGGCTGAACCGTGTAAAAGCCATGAATTCTTTTAATTTTGACCTTTTATATGCTTTAAGAGATGAGCTTTTTGATCTTCAATTTAAAAATGATTTAAGATGTCTGATTATTACAGGAGCCGGTGAGAAAGCATTTTGTGCCGGAGCTGATTTAAAAGAGAGAGCAACATTAAGTCAGGATGAGGTTAAAAAATTTATTTTGACTATAAGAGGTGTTTTATCCGATGTTCATGATTTCCCAAAACCTGTGATTGCTGCTGTTAACGGGGTTGCCCTTGGCGGTGGAACTGAGCTTGCCCTTGCTTCAGATATAAGAGTATTGTCTGAAAATGCAACAATGGGACTTACCGAGGCAAGGCTTGCTATTATCCCGGGTGGTGGCGGGACACAACGGCTGCCAAGGATTGTGGGAGTTGCAAAAGCTAAAGAAATGATTTTCACAGGCAAGAGGGTTGGCGCTGACGAGGCATTGTCCATCGGCCTTGCTAATAAAATTTGTAAAAGCGAAGAACTTATTGATACATGCATGGAGTATGCTGCAATGATTAATGAGACAGGACCAATTGCAGTTGAGCAGGCAAAATATGCTATAAATAAAGGGCTTGAGACAGATCTTGCTACAGGCCTTGCCATTGAATCCAATGCGTACAGAATAACAATACCCACTGAAGACAGAGTTGAAGGATTAAAAGCTTTTCAGGAAAAACGAAAGCCTGTTTATAAAGGGAAATAAATCATATGAGCGAAAACAGAGAACATTGGCTTAACGAGGAAAAATTACTTGAACAGCGTCAATATGAGGCTATATGGCCTGGTGGACAAAAAGCTGTTGACAAGCTTGCAAAAAAGAAGAAACGCCCTGTTCGGGAACTTATATCTGAAATAATTGATCCTGATACTCAATTTTTTGAACTCTCTTTGCTTGCTGGTTTTGGTATGGATTACCCGGGTGTTCCTGATGTACCTTGTGGTGGTATTGTTACCGGGATCGGTAAAGTTCATGGCAATTGGACTATGATCATGGCAAATGATTCAAGGGTAAAAGCCGGGACATATTTTCCAATTACCCTTAAAAAGCATATGAGAGCTCAGGCAATTGCAGAAAATTGCGGATTAAACTGTATATATATTGCTGATTCAGGAGGAGTGTTCCTTCCAATGCAGGCAGATGTGTTTCCTGATGACCAGCATTTTGGATCAATTTTTTATAATATGGCAAGAATGGGTTCCAAGGGGCTTAAACAGGTAACAATGAGTACCGGCGGAAATACTGCAGGTGGAGCCTATATAGTGTTTATGGCTTGTGAATCAATAATGATTGATAAATCATCTTTTTCTTTTTTAGGTGGACCTCCTTTAGTTAAGATGGCAACAGGTGAGGTAATATCAGCAGAAGACCTTGGCGGTGCAAAGGTCCATACACAAGTTTCCGGTGGAGCAGATCATTTGTGTGAAAGCCAGGAACATGCAACAGCAACAG
>JAIOSM010000473.1 GCA_021107575.1 Desulfobacteraceae bacterium
AGTTCGCGATCAATAATTTTATTTTGTGCCACACCAGTTACTTTGTTAAATACCATTTCATCTATGGATACTCCAAGCACATTGACCAGTTTTATGATGGCATCAAGCGATGGTGTGGATTTATTTGTCTCATAACGCCTGATTTGAGATATGGCAACTCCACTTATTTTTACAAGTTCTTCTTGAGTAAGCCCTTTCTCTTTTCTGAGCCTTGCCAGGTTTTCCCCAAAAAACATATAGCCCCCTTCTGGTATGTGTAATATTTTATTTAAACTTCTTTTATTATACCCGTGTTTTCAATACCATTAAACTAAAAAATCATTTGCTCCATATAATATCTAATAAGTAATTAAAACTACCTATTTAGATATTAAGCATATTTTAAACTTTTTGCAATAGTTTCCTTGACAAAGGTGTAAAAAGCGAAGAAAGACATTATGCTATAATTATAACCCTGACAGACTTTCATGGCCTTCTCATAATTCTTCATATCCTTTTGGGCATATATGACCAAAATAAATATTCGGTTTTAAATTGAATTAGGCTTTTTTTGAATTTAAGGAATAAACAAAAGAAAGGAGTTCTGCAACTGCAACATATACATCAGGCGGGATTGCTTCATCAATGTTAAGCTGGGATAAAATCTCAACAAGATCAGGATCATCTTTTATTGGCACACCATGTTTTTTTGCAAGTTCAATAATATTTTCAGCAACAGCTCCTGCACCTTTAGCCTTAATCCTTGGTGCAATATCTTCTTTACTGTCATACTTTATTGCTACTGCTTTTTTTATCTCTTTTTGTTTTTTCATAAATTAGCTAAATAATAATATTAAGTATTCGGTCTTTATCCTTTGTTACATCTTTGGCAAACGATTCAACAAGTGAGGTCGGGCTGATTTCTTCTTTTGAAGCAACTTTACATTCAATATTGCGAACTAAATATTCTCTTTGAGTAAGGTTTTCTTTTAATTGAGGAAGTTTAGTTTTTACAAAATCACAGACTTCAATACTTGAAAGATTAAAAACTCCGGAAATTGACTTTTTGTATATTGAAAAATCAGCCCTGAGTCCTCCAAGTTTTGACATATTTAATAAAAACGAAACATTGATAATTCTATCTTTATTGCCATTTTTTTTATTTTCCTTTGGATTTCCCAAATCTATGAGTAACTGTCCAAAGCTAAACGAATCATTGGTAAAAACAGGAAAAGGTATCAAATATTTTCCTGTATCTGAAGATTGTGCATTTAAGACCTGTAAATTTTCAATATTGGATGAATACTCAGAAAGCATCTTTAGATTTCCGGCATTATGATCTTGCGTTTGAAGCTGATTTAACACATATCCTTTTATATCATTCTTAAAAATATTTAAAACTTCCTGTTGGAGAAATTGATTATTGCCCTGTTTTAGTAGAGTTGACATTTTTTGCTCAAACAAAATTCCACTTTTATTAAAAAGACGGGGAAGAAAATCTTTATCTGCCCTATCAGATTTAAGGGATATGGATTTCAGCATTTCCAGAAGTTCTGTATTATCAATTTTTGTCAAACTCAGAAACGGGTTTGATTTTGAAACAAGCCTGATTAAAGCAGAAATTTTTTCTGAAAACTTATTCTCATTGGAAGGTATGATTTTAAAAGTCAGATTTTCTTCTGTCTTTAGTATATTGAGTTCAAGTTTTGCGCCTTGAGTTAAGAGGAAAGGGCTTTTAACAATAACTTTTTTGCCTGCAATCAATACTTCAGCTTTATTGTCTGAAAAAACCTTTAGTACTTTTGCATCTATTTTTTGATTTTCTTTTAGAGAAGCCAAAACAGAATTCTTCACTGCTTCTTTACGAATGATGAGATCAGAAGGGGAAATGTGTATCCCGGCAATCACTCCCTAAGCTCCATTGCCTTAAACTTTTTCTTAAGATCAATTACCAGCTTTACTTCACCCTTTGGCATTGAAAGCTTTGAAGCAATCGCATCAGCATCAAACCCTTGATTATACATATCTATTATCCTGTTCTGCTGGTCCAGAACATTTTCAGAACCTCCACTGATATCCTGTTTTACAGAGAATGGCTGTATGGGTTGCCGGGCCACCTCCAACTTGAGATTTCTCAAATCTTCTTTTGCCGCCTCTGCCCGGGAGATCAGAAGGTTAATGCTTATAATCCTTGAATCAAGTGACTCATTCAGCTCATGTATGAGCTTTCTCTTTTGTTTGATCTGCCTGTCAAAACTATCTGCTGTTACTTTGGATTCTTTAACAAAAGGTTCAAGCATTCCAATAATATCGTTGGCGGCTTTTTCTGCATTTTCCTGATTAATTTTACCTTCCCCATTGTATTGATCTGATGATTTTATAGTGCTAATACGTTTTACAAAAATTAAAAAGAACACAATTATGAAAAGATCAATTATGAATTGAATGCCGATCCAGAATTCAAATGAGAATAATTCAATCATACTATTGTATCAAGCAGCCTCCCTGTTGAGTCAGGATTATTTTCTTCTTCAGATTCCTGTTTCATTTTTCTTTTCTTTTCTTTTTCCTGATCTTTTTTTTCTTTATCTTTTCTGGACTTAGTTTTTTCAGATTGTTCAGATTTCTGAACTATTGTTTTCTTTGCCTGTTCATTTGAAACTTGCTCAGCTGTAGCATGAGCAGGTTCAGGGTTAAGCGTATTTGTGGATTGGTTTTTTTCTCTCACAAGCCCTGACTGCTGTATAAGATGATTAAATCCTGGTACAGTCGTCATACTGCACACCTCGCATTATTTATCAGCCAGCTTTAAAAGAATTGAAACTGACTTTCTTAATAGATCCATCAGGTAAAGCTTCTTTCAAAGCTTTATTAACAATCACAAGCAGATCAGACTCAGTGATTTTGTCTCCCTTTGAAGAACCCAGTGCCTTTTGAATAGCTAAATAAATTATATCCCTGTAAACAGGCATGTTTTCTTTTATCTCATAGTAAGCATTATTAGTGTGATAATCAATAGTTATATTTGTCTGTATATATGCAAGGCCCTCAATGGTTTCAGGCGCCAGGATTACAAAACCCTTCATCACTAAAGGCTCTGATATCAATACATCTGATATTGGCTGAGGTATGGTTGCTTTAGATGATTTTTGATCCACGTCTATCTCAACAGATTTAACCACAGGCTCGTTAACAGGCATTGCCCTTGCAACCATTTGCTGTTTAGGAGCATCCTGCTTGTCACCGGTCATAAAAAAGTAACCTGCCACTGACAAAATACCAAAAAAGAGTATAATTGATGCAGCAATTACAAAAAACTTTTTTCCAGGTTTAATAGGTTTCCTTTTTTTCTTTTTCTTCTTCTTTTTCGATTTTGTGTTACTCTTTCCCTCTTCCGGGGGCTCTTCAGATTCTTCCAATATTACCTTTGAATCTTCCTCATCCTCTTCAATATATTCCTCTTCCTCATCTTCATCATCATTTTCTTCAATATCATCGTCACTAAGAGCTTCTTCATCTTCGGACGAATCTGAACCATCCAGATCTCCCAGAGCATCTTCATCTTCATTTTCTGAGCTTTTGATCAAATCTTCGATATCTTCCTGGGAGATTAAGCTATCCTGCTCCCAATCATCATCTCCATCAACTCCATCAACTCTATTTTGCGAATCATCTAAAAGGTCATCGATACCCCCCTGTAGTTCTTCATTTTCTATATTGCCAAGTTCTTCTTCCAAATCATCATCTTCACTCAGATTAACTACTGCATCATCTGCTGCCGGTTCTTCTTCAATGCCTTCTTCTTTCTTTTCTTCTTCCATAGCCACTCCTTGCTCTGTGGGTATTTTTTCTTGTATCGCCTCTTCTACTGGTTCTTCTTGCTGAAAGGACTCTTCTTCCAGCGTTAGTGCTTCGTCCGGGGCTTGTTCCTGGGGCTCTATATCATCTTCTTCGCCTGCATTTTCCTGATCTTCTCTGATAAGCAGGTCGATATTCTCCTGTGTAACCAGGCATTCTTCAGCACTAACAGCTTCAGATTCATCAATCGTGCCATCTTCCTTAACTGGCAGTGCTTCTTCCTGAATCAGAGGTTCTTCTTGAATATCCTGCTCCTCCGGGACTATAGGTTCTTCCGGGATTACGGATTCTTCTTGAAGCATGGGTTCCTCTTGAGGCAATGCTACAGGTGTTTCTATTGTTTCACTTATCTGTTCAGTTGCTTGTTCGTTTTTTTTACTGACAAGTTTATTAATTTCATCCTGAGATATCAACTCCAACTCATAATCTTCTTCAGCCTCATCGTCTTCTTCTAAAGATGCATCCGACGGTGTATCTAATACCGGACCATTCATAAGAGCATCGATATCATCCTGGGACAATTCAGACACATCATCGGCATTCTCTTCAGCATCAGCATCAGAAGCTTCTAAAAGCTTATCAATATCATTCTGATCTATTATTCCATCATCTTCAATGTTTTGATCAGCCATTTTACATTTACACCTTTAACTTATTAGTCAAAATAGTCCTGAAGTAAAGATTTCATTTTAATAAGAATACCTGCATGTATCTGGCATATTCTTGACTCAGTCAATGAAAGGACTTCTCCTATTTCCTTTAAAGTCAACTCATCATAATAATACAGTGATATCACCATTTGCTGTTTTTTTGAAAGTTTTTTTATTGCCTTGGCAAACACTGCTTTTATCTCTTCTTTATCATATTTATCCGAAGGATCATCTTTACTTTTAACGCCTCCCTGGAACCTTTGACTGGAAATAAAATTGTTTTTCTTTACTCTGATAAAATCATCAAGATTCAATACAGAAGCTCCATGAATATCAGTAAGCATACCATAATAGAATTCAAGATCTACACCAAGCTCTTGTGCAATCTCAATATCGGTTGCAGTATTGCCTTTTTTTACCTCTACTTTTTTAACTGCTTTGGCAATATCCTGAATTTTTTTTCGCATGGATCGGGAATATGTATCCATACTTCTTAATTCGTCAAGGATTGCTCCTTTAATGCGATACTGTGCATAGGTCTTAAAACTTACATGCTTGTTAGGATCAAACTTATCAACTGCATCAATCAACCCCAAAGACCCTGCGCTGACAAGCTCACCGAACAACACACTTTTCGGCACTTTCAGAGCAAACCTTGCAGCCATGCGCTTTACTAAATAGGCGTGTTCTACAATAGTAGTTTCCCGCCAGTTTTCGTAACGCTCTCTATGCACACTCTCTTTTTGAACCATTGAATTCCGTTAATTTCTGTGTATTAATTATTTGCCCCGGTTTCAAATACTCTGTTCATAAAAAACTTGACATTACCGTTTGAAGAACTTTTTATGTCAGAATCAATAATTCTGGATGCGATTTTCTCCAAAGCCTTAGACACATCAGCATCTTTTTCCATATCTAAAACCAGTTTTCGCTTTAATACAGCTCTCTGTATCTCGCTGCTTACCGGAACATATCCTATATATTCAAGCACTACATCTTTAAGAAATTTATCCAAAGCACCACTCAAAGATGAATAAACTATTTTTGCTTCATCTTCTGATTTTACCATATTTACGATCAGCTTAAAATACTTTACTTTAAAATCTTTGGAAAGGATCTTCATTAAAGCGTAGGCATCTGTTATTGAAGTAGGCTCTTTAGTAGCGATCACAATACATTCATCCGCTGCTGAATTAAAATATAATACATTGGACGATATCCCGGCGCCTGTGTCGACAAAAATAATATCAGCCTGATCCTGCAATGTCTCAAATTCACTTAATAAGTTGAGTTTCTCACCCTCAGTAAACCGGGTCAGATGAGCAAAACCTGAACCGCCCGGAATAATTTTAATCCCATGCATTGTTTCAATCATAATTTCAGAAAGCTTTCTTTCGCCTGATACAACATGGCTGATATCATATTTTGATCGAATATTAAATATTATATCAATATTAGCTAAGCCTACATCAGCATCAACTATAATTACCCTCTTGCCTGCATTCTGTAAGGCCACTGCTATATTACCAACTATGTTTGTCTTTCCAACGCCGCCTTTTCCACTTGTTACTGCTACAACTTTTGGAAAATTGCCTTGTGTCTCTAAACCCATTAAAATTTTCCTCCCTGCTGAAGCATCAGACTTTACAATACTTCTGAGTCCTTCTGCTTGATCCCTCACTCTGCGCCTCCTGTTCCTTCCCCAATATGATACTTAAAAGCTTTTTTTTATCTGGAATAATTAAATCTTCAGGCACTTTTTGACCATTTGTCATTAATGAAACAGGAAGTTTGAATTCACTTACCTGATCTAAAATTTTCCCACACCTTTTTGTCTCATCAATCTTTGTAAAAACATATGTATCCGGCTTAAGAACAGAAAAAGCTTTTGTAGCTTCTTTCATATTAATAAAATCTGTAGTAGCACTCAAAACCAGATGCACTGAAATATTATAGTCGCCATTTATTACCGAACTAAGTTCATCCATTCTTTCTTTGTCATAGTGACTGTGACCGGCAGTATCAACAAGCACAATATCCATTGCTTTCATTCTGTCTAAAGCACAAACAAGATCATCTCTACTATAAGCCTGCATACAGTACAATCCCATAATTGAAGCATAGGACTTTAATTGTTCAAATGCTCCCACACGGTAGTTATCAATTGAAATGAGACCGACTCTCTTTTTCTTCCTGAGACTCAAATGGGCAGCTAATTTTGCTATGGTTGTTGTTTTGCCAACACCCGTTGGTCCGGCAAATGCTGCCACGTGAGGCACCCCGGAGTTATTATCTCTTTTAAAATTATTCTTGGCCTCAATCCACCTTACACATTCCTTTATAACATATTTTTTTAAAGATGTAACCTCACAGCCTTGTTTTTGATCCCGCTCCATTGAATAACATGCTTTATGGACTATGGAATATGCTTTACTTTCAGAGATTCCTGATCTAAGCAGCGAAGCAAGCAGGCCAACCGAGCCGAATTGATTACAAATAATATTATGCATTCCATAACCAAGTCCTGCGACTGAAATCATATCCTTGATGCTGACCAGTTCATCTTTTAATAGTTTAATCTCATTATCTTCGGCTCTGGCTTCTGAATTCTCCCTTGGCTTTCCAGGTTTCGCCTCCACTTCTATCATATCCTTAGAGTATGGCTGTCTTGGGCTTTTAGGAATTTTACGCGTGGATATTATCATGGCATCAGGACCAAAGACTTCCTTAACCTTTGACATGGCCTCCTGAATATTGCGAGCTTTGAAAATTCTTCTATTCATCTTTTAATTCCACCTTTCCTGCTACCTTAAGATTGATATTATCTACTACTTCAGCATGGGAGATTATAAACACAGAAGGGAATGACGATTCAATCAACTTTCTAAAATGACGACGTAAAGCCGGAGCACACATTATTACAGGCTGTGTATCAGAAATTACCATTTTTTCAATTTCACTTTTAGTTGCATTAATAACTCCTTCTACAAACTTAGGATCAAGTGTAAGAAAGGGACCCTGCTCTGTTTTTTTAATATTCTTGATAAGCCTTTCTTCAAGTGTTCTTTCAAGTATTATAACATTAAGCTCTTTGTCTTCTGATAAATAGGGGGCAAGCATCCCTTTAGCAATCTTCTGCCTTACATATTCTGTTAACAAATCAGGGTTTTTACCCATAGGAGCATAATCACCCAGAGTCTCTACAATAGTTAAAAGATCCCGGATTGAAACCCTTTCTTTTAAAAGGTTCTGGAGAACTTTCTGAACCATGCCAACAGAAAGAAGGTCCGGAACAAGCTCTTCCACAGCTTTAGGGCTTGCAGCTGCAAGATTATCCAATAAATGTTGAACGTCCTGCCGTCCAAGAAGGTCATGGGCAGTATTTCTTATCACTTCTGTCAAATGCGTGGCAACTACTGTTGAATTATCAACAACAGTATACCCTGCGAATTTTGCTTCTTCTTCTTTTTCAGGTGGAACCCAAAAAGCTGGCAGTTTAAAAGCCGGCTCAATAGTCTCAATCCCATCAATTTCTGAAGCTTCTCCAACAGGATCCATTGCCAGAAGATGATTTACCATGAGTTCTGCCTGGGCAGCCTCAACACCTTTTATTAACAACCTGTACTGTGCAGGGTTCAAATTAAGGTTATCTCTTATATGTATTGGCGGAATAATTATCCCCATTTCAGTGGCAAACTGCCGCCTTATGGCTCGAATTCTTGCCAGTAAAGTTCCATCCTGCTGTTTATCAACAAGAGGTATTAATCCATAACCAACTTCAAGCTCTATGGTTTCTAAAGTTAAAAGATGGTCAACCTCTTCTGGTGAGCCTGTAGCTTCGTCTTCTTCAGATGCTGCCACGGCCTCACTCTCTTCAGTCTCTTTTTTCCCTCTTACGAGATACCATGCTACTCCTCCCAGGGTAAGACCCAAAGTCATAAATGGAACTGCAGGAAGTCCCGGTATAAGTCCCATACAAAAAACAATAACCGCACCAATATAAACAGGAACTACACTGGAAAGAAGATGTTTAAAAAATTCCTGCCCCATCCTGCCTTCAGAGCCTGACCGCGAGACAAGAAGGCCTGCTGCTGCGGACACAAGAAGAGCAGGTATCTGAGATACAAGTCCGTCACCAACTGTAAGCAATGTATACACCTGCATGGCCTCTTTCATTGGCATGCCCTGCTGAACAACACCTATTAGGAACCCTCCCGCTATATTAATAGATGTAATAACTATACCGGCAATTGCATCTCCACGCACAAACTTACTCGCACCATCCATTGCACCGTGAAACTCTGATTCTTTTGCTATTGCTTTTCTTCGCCTGCCTGCATCTTCTTCATCAATCATGCCGGCATTGAGGTCTGCATCTATTGCCATCTGTTTGCCTGGCATGGCATCAAGAGTGAACCTTGCAGCAACTTCTGCTATTCTACCAGCGCCTTTTGTTATAACCAGAAAATTAATTAAAACAAGGATTATGAAAACAACCATTCCTACAACATAATTCCCCCCCACAACAAAGGTTCCAAAGGAGTTAATTATAGTTCCTGCAGCAAGAGGGCCTTCATTGCCATGGAGCAGAATCAATCTTGTTGAAGCAACATTTAAAGAAAGCCGAAACAAAGTTAATACAAGTAATAATGAAGGGAATATGGAAAAGTCCAATGGTTTTTCAGTATACATTGTAGTAATAAGGACAACAATGGCAAAGGAAATGTTCAATGCGAGAAAAAAATCAAGAATCATGGGATGAAGCGGTAAAATCATTGCCATAAGTATACCTATAAAGGCAACAACCATCATTATGTCAGCAGCTTCCTGTTGTATTACTTTTACCATTCCTATACTTTGTGTAGCCATTAATACCTCTTTCGTATCAATATTTTTGACGTCAAGTGCCAAAATAATGTCGTAAAATTATTTGTTTTTACCTTTGAGTTTATATACGTATGCAAGGAGCTCAGCAACAGCCTGAAAAAATTGTGATGGTATTGATTCTCCTATATCTACTTCTTTATACAAGTTCCGAGCCAACTCTTTATTTTCTACAATGGGAATATTGTTTTCCTTTGCAATTTTTCTTATATTTTCCGCAACTGGTCCTGCACCTTTTGCAACAACGCCAGGTGCGTCCATTACTGTCTTGTCATATTTCAGTGCCAGGGCAAGGCGTGTCGGGTTGGTTATTACGACCTCAGCTTCAGGGACATCAGCCATCATACGCTTTCTTGCTGCTTCAACCTGAAGTTGCCTTATCCTGGCTTTTACATGGGGATCACCTTCTGTCTGCTTATTTTCCTCTTTTAGTTCTTTTTTTGTCGTTTTCTGATCATTAATAAATTTCCACTTTTGGTATTCGTAAT
>JAIOSM010000362.1 GCA_021107575.1 Desulfobacteraceae bacterium
CCCTGAAATAGTTCATTTACCTTAAGCTTTTTAGCTCTTTGCTCAACTATCTTTGTATTTTCTTTTGTAATAATACCTATTTTAATACCCCGTTCTCTCAATAATTGCATCCCCATTCCATCACGAGTATTAAATTTTTTAAGCTCGCCCCCGCTTTCAGAATAGTACATACCAGCATCGGTCAGAACACCATCTACATCTGTTACTAACAATTTAATTCTTTTAAGTTGTTCCTCTGAAACTCTTTGTTTTCGTCGATTCGCCAGTAAATGATCTATTATTAACCAATCAGAAGGTTCATCAAGCTCAAAATAAGTTTCTTCAGGCATTTTATAATAAGCAATATTTCCAGAAATCCGACAATTCGTTTTCTCCAGATTTTGTTTAGATGTCATGTAAAATGCACCATTTTCTACAAGGTATCCCTTAAAGTCCTGCCGTCTTGGTCTTCGTGTCGGATCATAATTTAAAGCGTTTGCAAAACTATCATCTTTTTTGTGCCAGATAAAACTTTTCTGATCTACTACTGATAAAAGTGAATCTGCTTTTTTATTCTCATATTTTTCAATTCCACGAGTTAAGTCATTAGATGTAAGTAATGGCGAAGTTGCCTGTATTAGAATAATATTCTCAAAATCGTATCTATTGGAGAATTCAAGCATGACCGATTCTGTACTGGCTGTATCTGTTGCGGTTGAAGAGCTTCGCCCTATCACTTCGAATCGTTCGTTTTCAATCTGCTCCGCTACCCTATTTATCTCAATCGATTCTGTTGAAAGATACACCCTGTCTATTTTACTGCAGTTCAAGGCAGCCTCGATTGTCCAGAAAATCAAAGGCTTGCCTGCAATGTGCTTTATATTTTTCAAAGGTATACTTTTACTGCCACCACGTGCAGGTATTAGAGCAACATACTTATTTATATCGCCCCTCATTTCAAATATTTTATCACCCCCTGTCATATTTATAACCATTTATTATTATACGGCTTCAATAGTGAAGTATTCGTAACTAGCTTTATCTTTATCAATATCTTTAGCACTATATCTACACTCAAACCCAGCTTCAATCAACATATTTTTAAATTCTTTGGTATCAAAAGATGTGAATGTTACAACATTTTTTTTATAATTTCTGTCTTTACTTATTAACCTAGCATCTGCATCAAAATATCTTGTTTGAATTAATCCAATTCCCCCCTTATGCATAAGAACTCGCATTGTATCCAAAACCCTTTTCCCATATTCTTTGCTTGGAAAATGCTGAAAGACCGCAGTACTTATTACAAAATCAATTGTTTCCATTTTCATAATATCAGGATTAATTAGATTAATACTTCTATCTGAATTATGTACATCTATTAATATTGGAACAAAATTATCATAACTAAAACTTATCATTTGTTTTTCGGCCTCATTTAGATTTGATTCTGAAATATCCACACCATATACTTTTTGAAACATATTGCACAAAAATCTTAAATTTGCCCCTCCCCCACAACCCCACTCTAATGCAATCATTTGTGAAGGGGATTTATCTATTTTATAGAATGTTAACGCATCTTTCACTAACTTCTCATGAAAATTACCTAATTCAATCCATACCTCATTATTCCACTTCCAATACCTCTCCAATGCGAAATATCTTGAATTTCCTTATTCTTATTACTTTCTGACCAAAACTCTCTTGCATCTTTCTCGATTTTAGTGATGCTTTCTGGCTGTAAATCTTTAATTTTCGAAACCATTCTACAGCCAAATTTATTAAATATATTCATCACATACCTTCTTTAACTTTTTTCGTTGCACATTTTCAATATCTAATATTTCATTTTGTTTATATGTTATTGCTTTTGAAACATTCCTTAAATCCCGTGCTAGCCTTCTGACTCCATCAGGTTCAAGACTAGCTGCATGATCGGTTCCTTTCCATGTTCGATCTAAAGTATAATGCCGCTCAAAATATTTAGCACCATAGGCAAGAGCTGCAATATCAGCCGCAATACCAAGATGATGCCCTGAAAAACCAACAGCTTTTATATTTTTTCCAAATTTTTTTAGAATTCGTAAGACTTCTTTAAGGCAAATATCTTCAAAAGGTACAGGATAACCGGATGTGCAGCAATATAAAATTAAATCATTGCTTCGATTTCGTTCCTCAATAAAATCTAGAATTTGCTCTTCTTCTGCCTGTGTTGTCATTCCTAATGATAAATGAATCTCGCCTTCATAATTTTCACATAAATAATCCAATATATCAAATTTTAGATTGCAGGCCGAAGGTATTTTTATCATTTCAGGTTCTAATGAGACAATTTCTTTTGCTGAAGTTAAATCCCATACAGAAGTGGAATATATTACATCCCATTCTTCACACCATTTTTTAAGTTGTCTGTGTTGTTCAAGATCTAATTCAAGAAATTCCCTGTGCTCACCATATGTTAAGCCATATGAATGATATGGCACCGGATGCTGCGCATTATATTCATCTGGTAAAAGTAATTCTTTATTATTTCTTTTTTGAAATTTTACTATATCTACTTGACAGAATTGTGCTGCAATCTTAATCATTTCATGAGCTGTTTCCATGTCGCCTTTGTGATTACAGCCGATTTCAGCTATGATTCGAATCTTCGTTTTATCATAGTTTAGTTTTATTTCGTCAAACACCATAATCGTATGTCTCTATATGTGAAATTATATAATTGGATTATCACGACTTTAAAATTTTTATTAAGCGTGGCAATGTATTATTAATATCCATATATTTAATGAAATATTCTCTACTTTTTTCCTTTTTTTCTTCTAAAAAATCACAGTCAAATATAAGTTTTCTTAAATAATCTTTATAATTGTCATAAAAATCATTTTCGTTTAACCAATTCGGAAATGGTGGCAACTCATCAGTACCAAGCCAATTTGCAAAAATTCGTGAATTATTTACCGTCATAGCATTTATGACTGCTACCCCCATGCACATTGCTTCATGCCCGATTGTATGGCTTGTTCCGCCCCCAGGATAATCTGTAACATCATTTTCCAATAGAATATCTGATCTACTTAAATCGTTAATAATTACTTCATGGGGTTGCCAAAAACATCTATTATCAAATATTATCGATAAATCCCCTATGTCCTTGTGATATATTTTCTTACTGATTATTGGATCATTTAAAATTAACTTTTTGATCAATAATATCTGATCAATGATAGTAAATCGATCTAATTTTTTATACAGCATAATCGAATTTAATAAAAATGAGTGTATTCTACCACATGTAGTATTATCTTTAACTATGTTCAGCAATTCGTGCATAAATAATTTTGCTTTCCATTCATTTCGCCGAACTATTGTGACACCATTAGATTCACTACCCCTAACTGATCTTTGATAATTGTTACAATTGGCCGAAAATTGACCAACTATTGGAAATAGTTCTACATAAGGAAATATACTTAGTTGGTTGGGGGTTGCAACAAGAAATTTTACTTTTTCTTTATGATTGGTTATAAAATCTATTGTTTTTTGTATATTTTCTGGAAATGTTTCGGGTTGACCGTGAATTAAAACATTTTTTTTTTTACCACTCATGGATTTTTTTATATCAAATAAGCCATCTGAACAAACCAGAGGCTTGTTGTAATTGCGTGTTGCATGGAAAATTATAACATCTGAACCGTGAACAACTGTCTGCAATTCATCGATGCAATCATTTTGTGTCAAATCGATATAATCGGACACTATATAATCTGAAGACCATGAGGAAGTATTACTATAATATCGTGAACTATGCTCAGTATATTGATTTATACTATTAGATAGCCTTTGATAATAATATGCCATCGGAGAGTCGCATATGTGAAAGATGTTCATTGCTTATTAACCTTCAATCGATTAGATACTTTGTATACTTGTTGAACACATATATAAATTTAAATATCTATCGCCTTTATTGGTTGTAAAAAAGAGATTTTCTATTATTTTCCCTTCATCACTTAAGTGTTTCGTAAACTATATAAATAAGTGTGGTATTTCCTGAAATTCTCATTTTTTTTTTCCTCCTACTAAGCGATTCTCCTGTTTGGGTGCTAAGTGTAATTTTATAAACCTTAAAACATTAATTAAAGATCCTGGAAGTAATATAAGCACTAAACTCTTAAAAATTAAATTCCAGATTCTCATATAAAAAGGATTATAAATAAATGATTTTAATAACAATTTCAAAGCGCCTTTATAATCCTTTCCACCAAGTAAGATTTCACCCCAAAAGTTATAGTTTTGAGCTTTTTCTTTTCTGCTTTCAGATACAGTATTTGGAATAAAATCATCTAAGAAACTATCAATTTCCTGTTTACTAAGGGTCTGAAGTCTATCTTTACCAAATTGTCTTCTTTCCTTTGCTAATTCAATGGCAAGCATTGCATATTTTTCCTGCTGCTTTTTTCTAACTACAGAGATAGATCTAAAATTTAACCTCCGTTTATAAA
>JAIOSM010000426.1 GCA_021107575.1 Desulfobacteraceae bacterium
AATGGGTACTGGCTTTATTTCATTAATAATCAGTTTACTTATTTCGAGGTGGTTATCTAAAATTTGTGCGAGGTTGAATACAGGTATTTTTATTTTATACATTAACTCAAGATATTCCCTTAATGATAACTCCGGTAGGGTATAAATTAAAGCTCTGCGGCTCAAATCTGCTTCTGCTTTTATTATTTCAAGAACAGAAGATCCTGTAAAGACAATTTTCAAATCGGGGTAATCATCATAAATATTTTTAATTTCCTGCGACCATGTAGGGTATTTATGAACTTCATCTAAAAAAAGATATTTCCCACCATTCTTCACAAATTCATCAGTAAGATCAGTTAATTTGTTTTCGGTAAAATAAAATTTATCCATACTCACATAAAGGGTTTCATATGAAAGCTTTAGATTTTCTTTAATATATTGTAAAATAAGCGTGGTCTTGCCTGTGCCCCTTGCCCCTTTTATCCCAATTAACCGATATTCCCAATCAATATCATGATATAAAAACCGCTTAAAACTTACATCAATAGCATTAATTCGTTGAATAGATTTCTTAAATAGATTTTCCATTTTAATAAAGTGTTGTTTATACAAAACAAAATTAATAAATAAATGTTGTTTTCAAACAACATAACCAATAAATAAGTGTAGTTTCTGAAAAACGTTATAACAGACTGCTAAATATCATTACCGGACTAACTCCATACAACCCTGCTGAGATTAACCCAACTTGGCTATAAACAAATTTAGTTTACTACCTAGCAAGCGATTACAAAATTAGTGGTACACTACATATTTTTTCACTGCTGTTTGAGTGTGTTCGCAGTTTGTTGCCTCATATATTTGCCTAACTTCATTTATCGGGCTTGATGGTTTTCTTACATGCATTACTTTTTTATCTGTAGGGAGTTTTATTGTTTGTATTTTTTGAGTTGACATAATTCGCACTATGTTTTTCCAATCGTAGTTTATGTCTTTTTGCTTGAGCATATATCTAATAGTATTCACTAATTGATAAGCAAGCATTGTAAGGTACAGGTGTGCTTCAACCCTTTCATCATTTTGATGGTGCACTGGTCTTAGGTTTAGCTCTGATTTCAAACTTCTGAAAGTTGCTTCAACTTCTCTTATTGTATTGTATATATCCCAAAGTTCCCCTTCTTGTGTTTTTTGATAGTTGGTCCTGATAAAATAAACACCTTTGGATTTGTCGTCCTTGATTTTGTTTTCTGTAATTGTCCATGTTAAATCTGTTGCTTTTGCTTCTTTTTCAGTAACATCTAATTTGTATCTTGCCGAAACTCTGTTATGTTTTTGCTTTGCCCTGCCAATGCGTTCCCATACTTTGTTGATAAGTTTTGTACCCCCTTTTTTTGAAAGTGAGGCTTTGATTGAATTTAAATCCTCTTCGAACCTTTGCCTTAATTTTATGTTCATTGAATCTTCTTTTTTTCTTTTTGCCTCACTTTCTATATACATCCATGTGTCATTATAGCCTTCAGGTTTGAAAATACTCAATTCAACCTTATTTTTTCCTCTGTCGGTAAGCTTTATGGTTTTTTCCCCTGATACGTTAACAGGATAATCTTTTATCCTTTTTTTTGAAACACAAACATAGCGGTATCCTTTTCTGTCCAATTCCTCAAGATTATCATCTGTTGCAATACCTGCGTCAATAACTACGGTATGCTGCATATGTGGTGATGAATGTTCTTGAAGATCTTTAATCATATCAGAAATGGTTGTCATATCAGATTTATTACCTTCATATATTCTCGAATGCCGAATAAATCCCTGTGAGTTTATAACTCCCGAAAAAACAACAAGCGGACAGTCACTTCTTTTTTCTTTGCTCCTTCCGTACTTTGCAATTTTACTTTGAGCTTTCCTAGTTTCAAAATAAGTGTTACTGAGATCGAATATTACCAATTTATCATTGATATCGAACATGTCGGTAATGCGATTGTATAGGTATTTATCAATAGATGATTTGTGTTTATATAGTATATCAGAAATAGTATAAAGTTGTTTATGGGTTATCTTTTTATCATAACTATAAAGAGATGGAAGCTCGCTGTTCATTTCAATAATTTGAGATGTTTTATATTCAGATGCCGAATAAATTGCTTTGCAGGCAATACTTATCAGAGCTTTTTTAGTTTGTTCATCCGACATTCCCAGAGATTTGAATTGAGCCCCTAACCCAAGCTTATCAAGCATTTGTCTGCAAAGGTGCTCTGCTCCGAATTCTTTTACATTTTCAACTTCAAGACTTATGATGTCAATATTATGAAATTCAGATTTTTCAGGTTGTGGTGGTATGGATGTGGGATTTTCTTCATCCTGTTCATATTTTATACAATATTTTTCATAACACTGTAATGCCAGACTTTTTAGCTCCTGAGAAACATCCTGCGGAAATAATTCTGATTGTTTAAAAATTTTTGATTTCAGAATGGCAAGTGCTTTTTTTCTGTTGTTCTCATTTTCGAACAATTTGTCAGGACCAAGATACAAAATTGATCTTTGTTTTACCTTGCCATCTACTCTTGCTGCTTGAACCAAAGTGTACTGATAGAACACTTTACTTGTCTTGCTGCGCTGTTTTTTAACTTGTCTTATAAACATGTGGCAAATGTAAGAACAATTACTAAGAAAACCAAACACCGTACCC
>JAIOSM010000441.1 GCA_021107575.1 Desulfobacteraceae bacterium
AAAAGGAGCTTAACATGAACGACAATATTATATTTTCATACACAAGAAAACAAGCGATTGAGGATGGTATGCAGGTTGAAATGGATAAAAACATTGTTAAAGAAGCTGGTTTTAAATTCCCTGTTTTTTTGACAACTGGAGTTCATTCAATCATTGAAAAAGCTGTAGGAAATAAAAAACATTGCAATGATTTTGACGGCATTAATTGGGATATTCTCACCATGTTAAGACATGGAATTCAAACAAGCAAAGAAGAGAATAATATAAATTTTACAGTTATAATTACCGGAGCAGAACAAAGAACAAATCACAAATTTTTTGCTCAGATAGGTGCAATGGATATTGACGACCCACAGCCGGCAATCACAATAATGCTGCCAGAGGAAGATTGAAATTTTTTAAAAATTTCGGCGTTCCGAATGGAACGCCGTTTTTTTTCTCACTTCCGCGAGATCTGTTGTTTTCTTTTTTCTACATATCAGATATGGATTCAAATTCCACATTAACTTTATAACCTAACGCACCAGCATATTTTGAAATAGTTGTTAGTGTTGGAAAAGAAACTTTCTCACCACATTCTAATCTGGAAATATTACTCTTTTTTGTGCCCATTCTTTTTGCTATTTCAGCTTGTGTTAAACCCTTGCTTGTCCGCATCTTTATTAACTTTTTTCTAAGCTCATAAACAGGGACTAAAGCATCATACTCATTTTTAACTTCAGGATTTATGAGGGCTTTTTCTTTAAACTTTTTAAAAGTTGGTCTGTTCATTTTTAATTACCTCCTTTTAATTCCTTCATTCTTTTTATTGCCAGGTCTAAATCTTTTTTAGGCGTTTTTTGTGTTTTTTTAATAATAGAATGAAGAATTACTATTTCATTCCTTTTAACAGAGCAAAAAAAGGACCTTCCTATTCCCTCTTTTCCTTTGGCTCTTATTTCAAATAACCCTTTCCCATGGGTGAAGTATGAGGTTTTCCTAAATTCGGTCCAAATTCTTCGATCAGCTCTGTTATATGTATAAAATTTGCCAGTATGCCAGCCGGGAAAGATAAGGTTTGAGTTTCAACTTTCTTATTATAAAATGTAATTTCCCAAGTCATATCAGCAAATATCAGTATTAGTTACTATTAACTACGCTTAATATGTTATCATTTTTGATAACTTTGTCAATGGTTTATTAAAAATTTTAAGGAATCTAATACTCTGATTTCTGTTTCAGAGGTCTCTTTTTTGACCCCAAACTCAGCGCTGTGCTTTTGTCGAAGTTAACTACTATGTAATATTACCCGAATATATTATGTAATCTGTTTTTTAACTTGTACTTTTCAAATTCAAACATTCTGAATTTTTTCTTATCTTTCCGGTCTTTGGCTTCTGGATCTAAAACCATAAAAAAATGATATCTCTTTCTTGGCATTTGTTGGGCAAGGGATTCCATTTCTTTGTTTTGTACAATCCATATTTGCTCATTAGCCAATTCAACAAATGCAAATAATTCTGCTTTTGATTCTTGAGGAACCCACCAGTCAATTGAAAGACGTCCTTTCCCGCCACCAGGTTTCGGCTGTAAGTTAGTTTTTACTTGGATCGTTACTGCTTTATTGCCTTTTGTAGCATACGCAACAAGGTCAATACCTGAATCAGTGGTCATTGGTGCTGATTCAATTCCATTTTGAAGAAGGTGGTACTGGACTAATAATTCTCCACATTTTCCAATTTGTTGAGTTGTTAATTGCATATTATTTTTTTTGATAAAATCCAAATTCCTTAGATAATGCTTTCGTTAATTTATCAAATGCGTCCCATAGATCTTTGTTTTTAACTTCTTGAGTTGAAAAATACTTCTTCCAGGCATCATTCCAACCGGGAAGCTTTTTAAACTTCTCGGAATTAGCTCTTATTTGCGCATCTTGGCTTGATCCAGTATAGACCTCAAAAGCAGTATTCATAAAGCTTATATAGATATTAAATACAGCTTTTGACCAGTAAGGCCTGTTAATGTACATAATTTGGTCAACTTCTCTTTTTTTTGAAAGAATCTCTTCTGGTGTTAGCTTCTTCCAATCTCCCACCAATACAACAAACGAAAATATATCATTTAAATTTTTACCTACAGCATCATAAATATTTACTCGTTTTTCGATTATTCTATTATGGAGACTATTCCTTTTTTCATGATTAATAGCAATTTTTCTCGCCCAAACACCCAATAGAAGAAGAACAATTGGAGTAAGATATGGTTTTAGTAACAACAGTGTTTCGTTCATGTTTATTTCTCCTTTAACCTTTTAAGTCTACCCCTACACTTTACGCGCTATACTTATTTAAAAAGCTATTTTTTTAATTCAACCCTAAAAACCCCATTTTTTTAATTCATACTGCGACTCAACACGATTTTCAACTGAGCTACTAAGCTCTGGATAAAAATCCAAACCAGTTAATGTCTCTAAAGTGTTTACTGTAACAATATAATCTTTTATTTGCCCCGTTGCACCAACCTGTGGAAGTAAAAAACCGATAGTCTTAGCTTTAGTACCATCAAAACGAAGCAGAGCCTTATAAAAATATCCTGGGATTGTAACTTTATTATTCCCTAATGTCCCAAGATTATTTACAAAGACCGGTCCTGTCACAATATAAATTGTGCTATATATCTCAGCCTGGTCACGCACCCAAGATTCAAGCTCAGCCCAAATGCCTCTATTGAAAATAGGTAGTTGTGGGCTCATATTGGAAAGAAGAAAGGACTCCCTGTTGGCTAATTCAGACATCTTATTGTCTGCTGCAGGACAGAGGTGTCCTCTATCAAATCCCGTTGAGCTATAATCAGCCTTAGTAGCACTTCCAGTTATGACGTTGTCATCCTTTGCAAAACAATTACAACGGTCTTGACTCATAGCCACTTCATCATCTGTAAGCTCATACGCCACCCAGTCAGGTTGCTCGTGCTCTTCACTATAAGACAAAGTAAATTGCGTGTACGGCAACTTTTGATGCCCGGAGACTTCAGCTGGTAAATAATTGAAAGCTTGCGCTACAACGATAGACGGCAATAATAAATAGAACAATGAACAACAACATATGATACTTATTTTTACTTTCCTGATTATATGCATTTTTAACCCTCCTGTTTTATTTACTAAAGAAACAAAAAAATCATTATCCGACTTTAAACTATATAATCTTTTGTATGACCATGCCTATGGCTCATAAAGTTCTTTCCAGTATTCTTTATACTTATCACGGAATCTGCCTTCTGCTTCACCTGGAAAAGGAAAACCATCTGGCCCAACAAATAAAAATGTTGCTTTTAAATCTGGGGTTTCTGAAGATCGTTGCTCTTGAAATTTTTCAAGCCAAACATCATAATGCTCAATTAATTTTCCAGCATCTTCTAATAGCTCAGGAGGTATAAGATGTCCTTTGCTTAACAATAAATCACGTATAGTCTCATTTCCCACCCCAACGACCTTTGCCTCGATAAATAAATTCAGTGAGTTCCATCGCTTAAAGGCTCTTTTTGTTCTATCAAATTGCATGTTTAAAGGAGCGAGTAATTTCGAAACAGATTCCTCTTTCCATGTTCTTTTTGATTTTACTTCTGTTTCGACTTTAGTGATAAACCCTTTAAAAAGAAGGCCAATTACTGCCGAAATGACACCGCCGCTGATTACCGCAGTTGCTATTAGCTGCCCGATAGGAACACCTTGTGACATAATTTATTCCTCCTTTTAAAACATGATTAATCTTTTAGAAACCTCTTTGTTAGCCTGTTACAATACACTTACAGTCTTGAAGAAGTATGGAGAATACCATCCATGTCGCACATCTGTGATTAACACTAAGTAAAACTAGATAAATTAGTATCAAAGAAAATCATTGGTGTAAACAGAATTATTAAACATACGGACAAAGCTAAGCCGCTTTTTTAGAAAGGGGTTCAAGACAAAAGGAAGTCTTAAGCCTCCCTTTGTGTGCAATTGAAAGGGATTCCAATTATTTTTAACTTACCACGATTGAAATCGTATATATAAATAAGAAAGTCGAGTCGAACCTACCGCCCTATTCCCAAATCCTTTGATCTGTAAAGATTGTTTGAAATAATTCTTTCTAAATTTTTGTTATCGCCATTGAAAGAATTTATTGCAGCTTGGTTCCATGCTTCTTTCCTTATTTTTAAAATATTCAGTTTGTACTCCGCAGCTTTTGATAGCTGTTGAGCATAAATTCTGAGTATTCTACCATTGCCATCTAAAAACGGATGAACGGCGTTAAGCTCTGCAATTGTGTGGGCAAGTTTTTTTACAAACTCTTTTTTTTTCATTTTTTTGAGATTAGTAATATTGATATTGCTGGTGATTTTGTCAGTTTCTTGTTTGATGTATTCGGGACGGCAAAATACACTTGATTCTCTAGCTGTAGGAAAATTTCTAAATTCACCAGCCCATTCGTACGTATCTTCGAATAGATGTTTGTGAATTTTTTGTGGAAAGATCCCCCATGGGAACAGACAAGCTCTTGTTTGAAAAATGCTTTCCTTCAAACTCCTTTAACGTCTTTTTGTCTGTAATTCCCTTTTTGTTTTTTAAAACATTTGTTCCGGGAATAAATAATTTTTCCTGGAATATCTTTTTCTGGATTTCGTATTTATCCAACTTAGTATTCCTGGTTTATTTTTTCGGTGATCTGTTCTTGAGAAAAACCTTGTCTTACCATATCTTCCAAAAACTTTTTAGTAGAAGACTTCATATTTATATCTTCAATCGCAAGATTGGCATAGCTTTCTTTTAAGCTTTTCAATCTTTTTCTTACAGTTTCTTTTTTTAAGAGAGAATTTCCCATTTTTT
Source organism: Desulfobacteraceae bacterium (assembly GCA_021107575.1). Classification (GTDB taxonomy): domain Bacteria; phylum Desulfobacterota; class Desulfobacteria; order Desulfobacterales; family Desulfobacteraceae; genus JAIOSM01. Next base: position 4,850 of record JAIOSM010000441.1, read on the forward strand.
ATTCCTTTTTTTAATATTCTCTTATTTTACAATAATTTTGGGGTAAAAACAATGCTTTCTTAACTATTAAAACTCTTTCCTGCAAGGGTTTTACTCTTATATCCCACAAAGGATTAAGGGCAAGCTAACCAGAATAAAAATTAATTCATCTAAAATCTAAAAAGCTATTGATTCATTAAAATTTTTATTCTGGAGAATCTCGCCGGATCTATGATAAGAATTTAAAGCAATGGTAAAGACTGAAAAAATAGATTGGATTGTTTATCTGTTACGGTGTTCAGACAATTCCTTGTATTGTGGGGTTACAAACAATCTTGATAACCGTATTGCAAAGCATAATGAGGGTACTGCATCAAAATATACCAGGGCAAGGCTACCTGTTAAACTTGCTGCGGTTAAAAAAGATTTAACAAAGAGCGAGGCCTTCAAATTAGAATATCGCTTAAAAAGACTACCTGCAAAAAAGAAAATTCTTTTTTTAACTGAAAACTAATAAAACAAGCCGGGCTAAATACAAAAACATACAAAAGATGCGTTCGGCAATCTTTTTCATGCTTTCTCGCCTTCCTGAAAAACTAAAAGATAAAACAATGAAAGCGGGCAAGCCGCCCTCCCCTTAACTTCTTTGGGCTTTTTGAAGAAATAATACTGCTCTCATTTCCACCAGTAAAGAATAAAAACGGTTTTTCGTGTGAAGAACGAAACGCTTTCCGTTTTGTTTTCTTGACTGGCTACACCTCCGCATTTTTTTAAGGGCAAGTCGCCCAGGGAAAGTAGTTTTTATAATGAACAATTGAATAATAACTCGCTTTTTAGAAAAGCAAACAAACAGGAGGGAAACAACATGAAAAAAAATACTAACAACAAGGTTTATGAAATCATTCAAGCTGAAATTTTAAAAAAATTAGATCAAGGTGTCATTCCTTGGAACAGGTCATGGAATACAGGCGAGGTAAAAAATATTATTTCTAAAAAAAATTACAGGGGTTTTAATGCTATTTGGCTTTCTTGCCAAGGATACAGTTCAGAATATTGGCTTACTTATAAACAAGCCAAGCAACTCAAAGGAAATGTAAAAAAAGGAGAGTCAGGAACTATAATAATTTTTTGGAAGATTCTTAAAAAGACAGTTGAAAACGACCAAGGCGAATGGGAACAAAAAAAAATTCCATTGCTCAGATATTACAGAGTGTTTAATCTGGAGCAAACAGAAGGAATAGAGACCACAGAAGAAACAAAAACAGTTTTTAATAATGATCCTATTGAAAACTGTGAAAAGATCGTTTTTGAATACTCAGATAAACCAGAAATTATACACGGTCAAAACCCACATTATAACTTAACTACCGACAAAATAGGCTTGCCATATCTTAAGAGCTTCCAGGGTAGTGAAGAATATTATTCTACCCTCTTCCATGAAATGGGTCATAGCACCAGACACCCAAGCCGATTAAACCGAGAAAAGACAAGCCGGGCAAAAGAAGAACTTGTGGCAGAAATGACAGCTTCCTTTTTATGCGGTGTTGCTGGAATAGACAGCAAGGTTATTGATAATCAAGCCTCTTACATTGATGGTTGGAGGAAAAGGATTTCAGAAGATGCCAAGTTGATTATTTCAGCATCCACGCAAGCTCAAAAAGCAAGCGATTACATATTAAACAATAATCAATATTTCACAAAACAAGCAATTTAAATCTTAAAATTGGTGTTCCTGGGTACAGCGGTAACACCACCACAACCACAAAAAGGATCTAAAATAAAAATGGCGTCCCTGGAATCAGGAACGCCAAACTTTACAAATTTAATTCCTATTTTATTAATAGTTATCTGATTTTTTCCTATTTTCTTCCCACTGTAGTGCTTGAAGATTGTTTAAGTGATCAGTTCCACCCTTCGCTTTTGGCTTTGAATGGTCAACTTCCCATCCCATGTCTGATTGTTTGCCATGGCTTGGTTTAAAAATTCTCTTTCCGGTTTTGTCTTTCCTGTATAGGTCGGGGTTTAAGCCTCTTACCTTGCTTGCTTTATTCCAAACCTTATCTATTGTTTCGTCATTAAAAATACCCATATTACAATTTTCCTATTGTTAAAATATTATTTTTTCTTTTGTAAAAAGCTATTGCTTTTTACATTAATTTAAAATAATACTTTGTATAGCTTTCCACAGCGAACAAAGTATCGGTGATAGTCGATATTAAATTTTCATAAAACCTCCTCACATTTAAAGTGTTTGGGGGTTTTTCTTTGAGTAAACCCCACTGTTTACAATTATATCTTTTAACCTTGTTTCCCACAAGATATTTTTTCTATATATTGATTTTTAATTTGAAAATCCCGCTATATTGTGGTTTTTTAATAAACCTCACAAAGACCTTTTTAAACATTTTAATCACCAACGCCCTACCCTCTCAAGCCTTTTATCAAAAAACCAAACCAAAACTATCCACAATATTAATTTTTTTATTGCTGTTATTTACTTGACAAGCTTTCTCTTTTCTATTAAAGGTTGGTTTAGATTAATTAATAATTAAGGTGATTATTATTAATAAAACATATCATAGAAGGAAATTTCTTAATATATCAAGCATTTACTTTGTATTATCAACCTATCTTAAACTTAAAACATATTAAAAGGGAATGTTTAATGATTATAACTGTTGGGAATAATAAAGGCGGAACCGGAAAAACAGCAGTCACCGCACATTTAGGCGTGGCCCTTGCTAAACTTGGCTATAAAACATTAATAATTGATAATGACCCTCAATGTAATTGTACCAGTTTAATAAGCAGTGCTTATAAAAAAACGATGTTTGATTTATATTCAACACAAGTAAATGAAAATTTCAATATTAAAGACTTTATAACACTCACTGAATACCAAAACTGTGACTTAATTGCCAATTCTGTAGAAACTAGTGGTTTTTCTTTAGAGTGGATGAAAACCTTTCCGGATTGCTTATCAG
>JAIOSM010000069.1 GCA_021107575.1 Desulfobacteraceae bacterium
TACACAACAAACACTCGTCACTAAATTAGATTCACGACCATTGATAATAGATAAATCCGGACATCTTAGCAAATGGTGGCAATTCTGGAAGTAACAAAAGGAACATTTCGTTTCTTACAAGTGTTTAAATAAAGAATGAGGAAATTGGGAATAGATTACTTTAATCTCAATAGCAAGACACTTCAGAAAATGAGTTAAAAAAATCGATCTAAAAATTTCGAGCTATTTTATATTACAGGATTATATGAAGATTATTTGTAAAGTTATTTATGCTACATAATACATATCTATTTTTGAATGAAAAGTTATCAGAATCACTATTTTGCCCGAATATTATTATTATTAATAATAATTCTTATTGCTAGGATTATTTTCCATTTGATTGATGAAGGTTATTATGACTATGTTTCTTATGTATTTTCAATCGGGGTGTTATTGCTTATAGTAATGCCGAATTTAAAACAATTTAGTTTTATGGGGATTAAGGCTATGGGTGAAGTGATTGATGATAGGAATATTATAAATATCCTTGACGTGGACGGACCGAATAAAATAATTGATGATGCGGATATTATAAATATCCTTGACGTGGACGGACCGAATAAAATAATTGATGATACGGATAATATACAAATCATTTTAGCGACTACGGAGTGAATAAAATGGAAGAGACTTTAAAATTAGATGTCAGATCGGGAGGAATTAAGTTTTCCATTCCTGAAAATTATGGATATGATGACCAAAAAAATCACAAATTGGTTGATTATTCAGATGAATCTGGATCAGTTTCAATAAAAAAAGATAGTGATAATAAATTAAAATTAAGCCATTTTGCATTTGGAAAAGGAAGGCACGATCTCGAATATGATGTAAGTGACTTAGTTTCGAGTGAACCACATATAGTCTCAGCAAAGTGGAATTCCAATTCAAATGAATATCAACTAAATGTAGAATGAAATAATTGATACTGACGTAGTGAAAACACCATAACTAAATAAGAAGTTCTGTATTTCATTTTGAAAATAAAATAGAGCTCATTTCAAGACCTTAAATACTACCTCATACAATCGATTGTATAGGGATAACATGAAATTTGAAGAGCTTTCTGATGAACAATGGAATTATCAGTGTTGATCTGCGTTATCTACTAAACCTTTGTTTCAGCAGGCATTCAACTCCTACGGAGTTGAGTGTATTTGTAGTTAATTATATTCGGTATTTTGATTCCTTTTCTTTTATCCTGGTAATTTCCGGACATTGCACAAATTCCTTATAATCGATCGTATTGATAATATGACTTAATTTCTTTGAAAAATTAACTTTAACCTTTACACATAAATGTCAGTATTAGGGGCAACTTATGAAACAAAATTATTATCCATTTTGGAGACTTGATCAAAACATATCTCAAAAGGAAGCTGAAGCATTAGGGGTTTCAAGGAGTAGGTTTCAGGGAATTAAGGAAAGAATAAGGGTGAATGGGGATTTGAATTTGAATACTCCTGCGGTAGAGAGGTTAATAGGTTGTTTTATTTAAATGCTCATGTAAGGAATATATTATCAAACATTATGGACAAGCTTTTATGAAGAACTTGTCATATTCATTTTTAACAATAAAGATCATGGTGTGATGAAATGGAAGATAATTTAGAAAAAACAGAGTCTTGTTAAGAATTATGGTGATCTTATGACAATAAAAGTTGTTGCAAAACACTACGTTAAACCTGAAAAAATTGAAGAGTTCATAGGCTTGTGTAAAAATCTGGTTGAAGAAACGTTGAAAGAAGAAGGCTGCATAGAATACGGACTTTATCAGGATTCAGAGAAGTTGGAAATCCTGACCATGATAGAGGAGTGGAAGGATGAAAACAGTCTGGGTGAACACTTTGATTCCAGGCATTTCAAGGAAATAGTTCCTTTAGTGTCAGAATATCTCGAAAAAGACGCTGAGGTCAATGTATACAAAAAAAGGCTGTGATTTAATTTTTTTAATTAATAATTGTCTGCTTAATAACTAACATAAAAGTTCATGCAGAACATGGCATGGCTGTTGAAAAAGATTCAAGATTGAGCTTGATTGATCAAATGATCAAATGATCAAATCTTTTTTCTTTCTTTATGATTTTAAATTTTATTTGTCAATTTATAAATATTTCATTTAAAGCATTGAATAAAATTTCTAAAATTCAAGCGTACACTTTTTCAACGTTACCTATTACCCCGACTTGCTATGTGAGGGATGCGATTTGAACCCCCCAATCTATCCAAGTCTTAATTTTAACATCTCTATCTATTTTGACAGATATAAGAGATTTCAAAAGGGCTTAATGGCTTCTTTTTGCACCCTTATATCTGTCGTTAAGTACATTAAACAAGACCTTACATAATAATGACTATGTTACCAGCAATTAGAACAACCTCTGATCTTGTCCTTCAGGAAGAAGTAGATCACTTGACTTTAGAGGAATTTCACAAACTCTTAGGTGCTGCAGACAAGAAGTTCAATTCCCTAAAGAGATCCTCAGTTCGTAACCTGTTCATCAGAGACAGAAACAAAATGCTTTTGATTGTTCTGTGGGCTACTGCAGGAAGGATTAGTGATGTTCTGGCAATGCGAGAGGATGATATTGACTATGACAAAAAACAATCAAATTTTACGTCAAAAAGCGTAGGTTGTGGCACACTATAAGCATAGACAGTGATGTTACTCTCAAACTCTCAAACTATGTCCGTACCTGGCACATCAAGGGGCTGCTATTCCAGAATGTTAACAATAAAGATAATGGACCGAAGAAGCCAATGGCCAGACAGACGGTTGATGCCATTCTGAAGGACTATGCACAAATCACAGGGATCAGGCCGATACATGCACACCTGTTCAGGCATGGATGTGCTATGTATATGCTCTCAAAGGGTGTGCCTATGGAGATCATAGCGTACAGGCTGAAACACAGCAGCACGAGAACCACAGCAGCGTTCTATGCAAGGATAAATCCTGACATCGAGCGGGCGTTAATATCGGACTGTATGCCGGATATTTTAGGGATGGGGTGAAGGGGTGCTATGAGTATGGATCCAATTGATAAATCTTCATTATACGTTGATGCCGGGGAAAAATACGAAGATGAGAGCAATCTTCAAAAAGCAATGGATTGCTACAACAATGCAATAAAATTGAACAAATTCAATTATCGTGCCTGGGGAGCAAAAAAGAAACTCTTGTTTTCAGTTGGCGCGAATGATGAAGCATTCAAGGTAAAGCAAGAACTTGCTGATATTCAAGCTGCTAATCGATATAATTTATAATTCTACTTTTCCTCCCTATTTTTTCTATTAAAGATAGGTAGAAACGCATAGTTACGTTTCTGTTTTAATAAAGCTTAAACTTTGATGGTCAATTCTTTGGAGATCTGGGCGGTCCGGAGGTATCCAGATGAAACAAAAGTTTCAATTATAGCATAAAACAACAACGACGTGGAAAATGAGGTTAGGGATAGGGGGGCTGTAGGGACATAGGTATCCCTTTTGCAATCTATCGAAAAGTTTACCAACCACTAGATATGTAATTGGTAAACTACTTAAAAACGCATCTGAGATCCAATATGATATGATTTCATCTCAAACTCTTCCAGTAGATTCATACTTGAATCCGAATATAGCAATTCGCAGAGAGAATTAGAATCTATACTTTTATTCTGGGAAACGTATTTTGCAATCCCCTTCGACCTGCCTCTCGATTGTACTGTTGTAGATACCACACCTAGCATATCGAGTTCAGATAGCAGATCCGTAACTCTCCTATGAGTGAGTATATCCATATCAACTTCCGTGCAGAGGACCTTGTAAAGGTCATA
>JAIOSM010000149.1 GCA_021107575.1 Desulfobacteraceae bacterium
TGAAGCTCTTGCATCCACCACACAGTCTTTATCTGTTGATGAAATGGTTGCAATGGTACTTAAGGCAGGAGAAGTCGGCGTAACTACAATGGCAACTCTGGATGGAGCCAACACAGGTGCTTATGGTCATCCTGAACTTACGGAAGTTGATCTTGGTGTAGGTACAAATCCTGGAATCCTCATTAGCGGTCATGATTTAAAAGATATGGAAGAACTGCTAAAACAAACTGAAGGAACAGGCGTTGATGTATATACCCATGGTGAAATGCTGCCAGCCCAATATTACCCGGCTTTTAAAAAATATGGACACCTCAAGGGCAACTATGGAAGTTCATGGTGGCATCAGAATGAGGATTTTGAGTCATTTAATGGCGCAATTCTCATGACTACAAACTGTATAGTTCCCATGAAAAAGAAAAACACCTATCTGGATAGAATATTTACAACCGGTGTAGTATCTTTCCCTGGTGCTGTAAATATTGAAGATCGACCAAGTGGTGGTGCCAAAGATTTTTCTCAGATTATCGAACGAGCCAAAAAGTGTGCTGCTCCTACTGAAATTGAGACCGGTAAAATCGTAGGTGGTTTTGCCCACAACCAGGTACTTGCTCTTGCAGACAAAGTGGTTGATGCAATAAAATCCGGTGCAATTAAACGTTTCATAGTAATGGCTGGATGTGACGGTCGTCAAAAAGGAAGAGCATACTTTACAGAAGTTGCTGAAAAACTTCCAAAAGATACAATTATCCTCACAGCGGGTTGTGCAAAATACAGGTACAACAAGCTTGATCTTGGTGACATCGGTGGTATCACAAGGGTGCTTGATGCTGGTCAATGTAACGATTGTTACTCGCTTGTTGTTATAGCTCTTAAGTTACAGGAAGTTTTTGGGCTTGAGCATGTTAATGACCTGCCTTTATCTTTTGATATCGGATGGTATGAGCAAAAAGCTGTTATTGTCCTTCTTGCACTGCTTCATCTGGGCGTGAAAGGTATTAGACTCGGGCCAACACTTCCTGCTTTTGTTTCTCCAACTGTACTGAATGTTCTTGTGGAAAATTTTGATATTAAACCTATTACCGATGCAGAGTCAGATATTGCTGCAATGATGGAAGGTAAATAACCAACCTACAACCTTACCGGAACATGGACTTATTCCATGTTCCGGTCTGAAACATCTGATTTAGACCCGACACAAATAAAAAATTAAAACAGGAGGTGCCCATGCAATGCCCTGGACAAGACACCCAATACTGGACTGCAAACGCTATTTTTGAAACTGAATGCCCGAAATGTGGTCATCTCATGGAATTTTTCAAAGATGATGCTACCCGTAGATGCCCGGGTTGCAAAGAAAAAATTGTCAATCCTAAAATGGATTTTGGCTGCGCCTCCTATTGCCCCTTTGCAGAACAATGCCTTGGCACATTGCCTGAAGAATTTCTGGCGAATCGCCAGGATTTATTAAAGGACAGAGTTGGAGTGGAAATGAAAAGGTATTTTCACACGGATTTTAAAAGAATTGGCCATGCAGTCAAAGTTGCAAATTATGCCGAAAAAATAGGCAAAGGAGAAAAGGCAAACATGGCTGTACTTATGTGCGCAGCTTATCTCCATGATATTGGCATTAAAAATGCTGAAAAAAAATACAATTCTTCCAAACCCCGATACCAGGAACAGGAAGGTCCGCCGGTTGCAAGAGAAATCCTTGAAAAGTTGGACACCAAAGAAGAAATAATTAAAGAAGTGTGTGATATTGTCGGTCACCACCACCACCCGGAGGAGAATGAAACTCTCAACTTTAAATGCATGTATGATGCAGATATGATTGCCAATATGGTTGGGTGTAACGGGAAAGAGGATTTGGATACAGATAAATTTGAAGCAAAATTAGACCGGATACTTTTGACTGCCTCCGGGAAAAAAATAGCCAAGCAAGTACTGATGTAGCAAGTATAAAGGAAAAGAAAATGAAAAGAAAAATAATTGAAATAGATGAAGAACGTTGTGATGGATGTGGTCAATGTGTACTTGCCTGTGCTGAAGGTGCCATTCAAATTATTGATGGTAAAGCAAAAGTAATTGCAGATAAATATTGTGACGGTCTTGGTGCCTGTATTGGCGATTGCCCTCAGGATGCCCTGCACATAATAGAAAGAGAAGCAGACGAATTTGATGAAGTAGCTGTTGAAAAAATGTTAGAGGAGCAAAAACATGCGAATAAAGAGGTCGGAGCACCTGCCTGCGGATGTCCCTCAACTGCGACACAAACCTTCCCTGTAGCAGAGACTGCCTGTGATTGCGCAAACACACCAATTAAACAAATGGTACAGCCCAATACAAATTCATGCCTTGGTCACTGGCCTGTTCAGATTAAACTTGTTCCTGTTGGAGCACCATTTCTCAAAAATGCTGACCTTCTTATAGCTGCAGATTGTGTGCCTGTTGCTTACCCTACTTTTCACGCAGATTTCCTTAAAGATAAAGTCGTGATGATTGGATGCCCCAAATTTGATGATGCAGATGAGTATGTTGAAAAATTTGCAGAAATTTTTAAAACTGCTGATCTTAAAAGCATAACAGCTCTTGTAATGGAAGTTCCATGCTGTTCAGCAATGCCTGTTATAATTCAAAAAGCAATGGACCTGTCAGGGAAAGATATTCCTGTTAAAAAAATAGTAATAAGCTCCCAGGGTGCAATTCTTCCATGATATGGTCAGACAGGGCAGACAAGGCTTTAAAAAAAGTCCCGTTTTTTATAAGAAAAAAAGTTAAACAAAAGGTTGAAACCTTTGTTGAACAAAAAGGAAAAGCATCTGTTGATTTGACAGATGTGAATGAGCTAAAACAAAATTTTTTATCAAAAAACGGGATGGAAAAAGAAATAAAAGGATATGAGGTTACTACCTGTTTTGGCAGTTCAGGCTGTCCTAACTCTGCAAATTCCTGCACTGAGCTTGCAAAAGATATCGAAAATATTCTTAAAAAAGAAAACATTCTTTCCTTTTTAAAAGAAAATGTTAAAGATGGTTTAAAGTTCCACCATGAATTCAGAATTGCACTCTCAGACTGTCCCAACGCGTGCTCAAGACCCCAGATTGTAGATATAGGTATCATTGGAGCATCTATCCCCGGCTTATCAGAAGAACCATGCACCCTTTGCAATGCCTGTGTTGAAGTATGTGATGAAAATGCTATTTCACTTAATGAAGATGATGAGAAACCTTTAATTGATTATGATCAATGCCTAATGTGCAAAAAATGCATAAAGGTATGCCCCACTCAAACCATAATTGAAAAAGAAAAAGGTTTTCGAATATTGCTTGGTGGAAGACTTGGACGCCATCCAAGGCTTGCCATGGAGATCCCTTTCCTCCTTCCCCATGATCAAGTATTAGATATTGTTAAAAAATGCGTAAAATTTTATAAAGAAAATTCAAAAAACGGTAAGAGATTCTCCCATCTCCTGACTTCCATTGATCAAATTGAAATATAATCTTTAGTAATTACACCTTAGTGTCATACTTGAGAGCTATTCTTAATAGTCCCTCTCTCAGAGGCTTTTCAATAGCCTTTTTCAAAACAGTACCTAAAAAAAGAAATGGCAATTTAGGCTCGAAATCAACAATATATTTGAGCCTGGTTTTACCATTATCACTAAAAAATTCCATTTGGCCTTTATGATTTTTAATGGGGCTTCCTTTAGTGATCATATACTCCATAAGATGATTTGGATCAAATGTAATCACTGTTTCTTCAAAACCAGGTAAAGGAAAAATATCCGCCCGCCGGACTGATCCTAATCCATTCTTATTCTCACCTTTACTATCAACCACTCGTCTAATTTTTGTATTTATCACTCTTCCAAAAGATTCATGATCTGTTAAGAGATTGAAAATAATTTCAACAGGTGCATTAAACAGCTGTGTAATTACAATGTGTTGTTTACTCAAGATGTTTACCTCCTGGTAAAAAATTAAAAAGATATCATCTTTATATTTTTTTTGGTACTTATATTTCTTAAGTTCAATCGATAAAAAAAGGGATAATAATGCGGAAATACAATGGAAAACAACTCTATGGGATTCAAAGAATTATTGCAACTTTAAAAATGGGTATGCATAAAGAGGTTAGAAAATTATCGATTAAGCAAAAACTTGGATTAAATTATGTTTCAAAGGAGAGTAAGCTTACTAAAATCAAAAA
>JAIOSM010000017.1 GCA_021107575.1 Desulfobacteraceae bacterium
CGGCAAGGCGAGTGTATTTGATCTGTTGACTGGAAAAACGGGCAGTATTTGTAAAAACTGAATTTAAGCATTTTTTGTCTGAGTATGGTGCATATTTGGCAAAATCAGCTCGATATGCTTCAATTAATCCCTCTTGAACATCTAATACTCTTTTTAATTTATTGGAATCTCGATATGTTTTTATACATTCCGGCATCCCGCCGATAAAAAAATATAACCGAAGTTGCTCTAGAAATATTTGATGAATATTTTCTGAAAAATTTTTGGACCCTAAAATAAGAGTTTTTGCCAATAAATCCTTACCAAGTCCGAATAAAAATTCTGTAAAGACCATTGGATACATATCCATAAACTGAACTCGTCCCACAGGGAAAGAAATATCTTTAAGGGCGAATTCTAAAAGAGACCCTGCTGCAATTATCTTAAGCTCAGGCATATCTTCATAGAAATAACGTAAAGCCATGATTGCTCTGGGACAACTTTGTATTTCATCAAAAAATAAAAGATCCTTGTCCAAAACTATAGATTTGTTTAATAATAGCTCCAGCTCAGATATAATTCGTTGTACATCCAAATTTTTTTCAAATATTCTATGCCAGTCAGGATGTTTCTCAAAGTCAACAATATGGATTTTATTATTTAAATGCTGAGCTGCAAACTTTTTAACAGCCCAGGTTTTGCCAACCTGACGAGCACCACGCAATATCAATGGCTTAGGTCTTATACCACCATGCCAATGTAATAATTGATCTATTATAAATCGTTTCATTTAAAGACCTCCTTTTAAAATACAAGGTAATTTTAAAAGATATCTTTTTAAAATACAAGGTAAAAAATTGAATATCGCAACAATTTTAACTATTCAAAGAAATTTACGGTTTTCTTTTTCCTTTTTTAAAGCCAAAGATAAGATAGATAAGCCAGCCAATACCTGGGATAAAAGCAATTATAAACCAGATGACTTTGTTTTTAAGGGAGCCAAAATTTTTTAAAAGAATATCAATAAGCGCCAGAGATGTTAGCAGCCATAGAATTATTCCGCTGGCAATTATAATAATATAGGTGGTATTCATATAAAATTTAATCCTTTTAATTGATCAGATATTTTGAGGAGTGTATTGACATATGGCTTGCTATGGTTGTATTTGTACAGAACCTTATGTGCCTTTTGTCTTGAAATTGTTGGGTTCCAGCCATAATGTTTTAAAAAATTTGCTATGCTGTAAATTGCATCAGGGTGCTGGAAAAGGTCAATTTTTCCGTCCTTATTCCCATCCCTTGCAAGTCTTAAAGCATTGCTTGGTAAAAATTGTGAAAGCCCTAATGCTCCGGCATATGAGCCTGTGATTTTAGACGGATCGAGTTTTTCTCTTGCTGAATATTTTAACAGTGCTTTTAGTTCTATGTATGCCCATTTAGCTTTGTATTGAGATTTTTTTTCAAATTTGATTTTAGAAATTCTTTTCGCACCTGGTTTAGAGACAGGTATTGCTTTATATAATTTTTTTCTCAGGTTATTATCTGTGAGTGATGCCATGGTGGAAAGAGTATTGATAACAAGCCTGCTCCCAAGGTATTTTCCAAGTCTGGTTTCTACAAGTAAAATAGCTGTAATGATTGTTTTATCGACGCCATACTTGTTTTCAGCCTCTTTTAAATCATTTTTATGTTTATCCATATATATGAAAGCATTTTTTAGAGAAGATTCTGATACAAACTGATCATAATCAAGGCTTGCTTCAGAATGGACAAAAAATAACGATATACCTGTTGAATCAAAGAAAATATCTTTATTTGAATACAGCCTATCCAATTTTTCTTTATTAAACCCATCTTTAACAAGTTGTTTTGTAAGGTCAGTAAAAATATGATCTGTATTGTTTTTATTGGAAAAAGCAAGATTGGCTTGTAGGGTCAATGTTAGAATTAAGCATGAGTACAAGAAAACAGATTTCATATTGTGAATATTCGCTCCTGTAATTTATCTTTATTATTAAGCTTACCGCGTTTCAATGTTTTTTTCATTAAAAAAATGGTGCGTGGCGAAAATAAATACAGGAGAGACAAAGGTTGCTGCATAAAAATCTGGCAGCAACCTTTGTGAATTGATTTTAATAAAGGTTAAATATCATAGTAAAGCAAGAACTCATGGGGGTGAGGCCTGCTGTTTACAGGAGTTACCTCATTTTCTCGTTTGTATTTTATCCAGTGACTTATTGCATCTTTGGTAAACACATCTCCTTTGAGAAGGAAATCATGGTTCTCTTCGAGGGCATTGAGAGCTTCGTCAAGTGAGCCAGGAGCAGAATCAAGCTCTGCAAGTTCTTCCGGTGGCAGGTCATAAATATTTTTATCCATGGGATCCCCGGGATCAATTTTGTTCTGTATCCCATCTATCATTGCCATTGTAATTGCTGAAAATGCCAGATAACCATTGCATGAAGGGTCAGGCGTTCTAAATTCAATTCGTTTTGCTTTTGGTGAGCTTGAATACATGGGAAGTCTTATTGCAGCACTTCGGTTGCGGCTGGAATAGGCAAGGTTTATAGGTGCTTCAAATCCAGGGACAAGTCGTTTGTATGAGTTAGTCGTAGGATTTGTTATGGCGCACAAAGCTTTACAGTGTTTCATAATTCCACCAATGGCAAAAAGAGCTTCATCAGACATGCCGGCATATTTGTTTCCGGCAAATATCGGGTTGCCATCTTTCCAGAAACTGACATGTGTATGCATTCCGGTTCCATTGTCATTGTAAATCGGTTTTGGCATAAATGTTACTGTTCGATTA
>JAIOSM010000041.1 GCA_021107575.1 Desulfobacteraceae bacterium
AGATATAGCGATGCTTACAGAGGCAATCATAAGAAAACCTTGTAAGGAATTGGATATTGAGATTATTGATATGGAAATTAATCCGGATCATGTATATCTGTTTATTCAATTTCCTAAAAAAGTATTCCGTAAGCCTTATTGCTAAGAGAATTAAAGGAAGGAGTAGTAGGATATTACGAAAAGAGTTTCCTTAAACATAAAGAATGGTGTAAGCAAAGTATATGGGCACCAGGTTATTATCATGGAAGTGTTGGCTATGGTCGGGAAGTTGTTTAAAAAATATATTGCCGGACAAGAAAGAAAACCGAAAGGCTGAGGTTCATAAACAGGCCTTGGACTTTAAGTCAGGGGTATAGTGACTGCGGGATGAATGTTCTCAGGCTCTTACAAAGCAATTAAAATCCAGAAAAACTTTTTCATGCATTAAAAATAGGCGCACAAGAAAAAAATACAGCTCAAAAAAGATTGAAGCTTACATTTACTAAAATGAGTACCTCTTATACACATAATAATAAAGAATCAAATAGAATAAATAGAATAAATAGTCCTTTGGATAACATAATTCAAGATGCATTTAATGACAATGAAATCGTTGTTCAGGCAAAAAGACCTACGAATTGAGTTCGAATAATTAGCTAATAGGAGAAGATAAATTGAAATTTCCTGACGATTATATAAATAAAATTATTTGCGCGGATAGTCTCACCATAATGCGACAAATGCCTGACAAATGCATTGACCTTGTTGTTACTTCGCCACCTTACAACCTAAAAAACTCAACTGGTAACGGAATGAAAGACGGTAGAGGTGGAAAGTGGGCTAATGCTGCTTTGGTGAAAGGGTATAGTCATTATGACGACAATATGCCACATGAAAAATATTCACAATGGCAAAAAGACTGTTTAACAGAGATGTTTAGACTAATAAAAGATGATGGTGCAATATTTTATAACCATAAATGGCGTGTACAAGCTGGTTTGCTTCAAGATAGACAAGAAATTGTAGGTGATTTCCCTGTAAGACAAATAATTATATGGCGTAGAAAGGGTGGAATAAATTTTAATTCGGGTTATTTCTTGCCGACTTATGAAGTGATTTATCTTATTGCAAAACCAAAATTTAAACTTGCACCGAAGGCTAATGCCCATGGTGATGTTTGGGAGTTCACTCAAGAAATGAATAATGAGCATCCAGCACCATTTCCTGTAGCTCTTATTGACAGGATTATTTCTTCAACAAAAGCACAGACAATACTTGACCCATTTTCTGGAAGCGGAACTACAGCTATTGCAGCTATGGGTTTGAAAAGAAATTTCATTGGCATTGAAATCTCACCTGACTATTGCAAAATATCCGAAAATCGAATTGAGAGAAATAAAAAACAACCGGAATTATTAAAATCAATACCTCTTATCCACTTTCAGGAGACTCTATGAGAATATATACCAAAGACAGTTTGATAACAGAACTGAAAAAAATATTGGCAAGAGGGTGGATAGAAAATACGAGACCCGGAAACCATGGTGGCATTGGTAATACACTTGAAGATTTATTGGGCATTACTGAGAATAACTTACCAATTCCAAATGCAGCAGAGTGGGAATTAAAATCTCAAAGACTCAACACGACTTCATTGACGACTTTATTTCATTTTGAGCCATCACCCAGAGCTATTAGATTTGTTCCACAGGTTTTGCTATTAAATTATGGTTGGCGGCATAAAGAAGCGGGAAAAAAATATTCAGAAGATGAAATGAGTTTTCGTCAAACTATCCATGGTCTTTCGCCAAGTGATAGAGGATTTATGGTAAAAATTGATCGTACAAATCAAAAAATTACAATTTCATTTGACAGCAGTAAAGTTTCGGAGATACACAGAGATTGGCTTGATAATGTTAGAAATCGAATCGGGTTAGATGAGCTTAATCCACAACCATATTGGGGTTTTGACAACCTTGCAAACAAAGCAGGTACTAAACTTTTAAATTGTTTTTATGTACAAGCAGAGGTAAAAAAACAAGACAATAGAGAGTATTATAAGTATAGCAAAGTGATGATGTTGAAGAAGTTCAATTTTGATGGTTTTTTAAATCAAATTGAACAAGGCAACATACTGATAGACTTTGATGCGAGAACAGGACATAACCACGGAACAAAATTTCGTATGCGTCGGAATTGTTTGCCAAACTTATATAAAAAAGCTACGGTTATTTTGTAATATATTGCAAATTTTTTTATTTAACAACTTAGAGCTTATCCAAAAAGGATAATTTCAGTAAAAATTTTAAAGTGAATATGAAATAATGCTCTTCATTGTTTACGGTTTGTTCTCTTTATGTTTTTATCCAAAACCTTGATTTTTTATTTTCCGGATAAGCTCTTAGACAAATGCCTTCGCTATAGCAAACATAGCAAAACCTGCGCCTAAATTGAAAAGCTGAAATCAATGAACCAATGGAAATATCGAAGCAATGAGCATCCTCCTTATGCCCCGGACATAGCGAAGCGCCGTCCGGGGTCGTTGATTTTTGTAATTCGCTAGTGTATATCCCAGGTTGAGTTGGCAATTGCTTTTAAAAAAGTTCTATGACCTGAAATATGCTTCAAAGTTTATTGTTTCCGGTTCATCTTCCAGTCTTATTTATAAGTACTCATCTGAGAGTCTTGCC
>JAIOSM010000499.1 GCA_021107575.1 Desulfobacteraceae bacterium
GGCCATTGAATGGAGATAACCTACAAGAGCGGGGCTGTATTCTCTACTTAATGAAAGTGCATAATGATTACAGATTTGCCTGTACAAAAAGGGAAGTCTTAATGCCTTTTTGGATTGAATTTTTTTTAAAGAAAACTTCTCAAGTGCTTTTAATACTCCATTAAACTCATCCCATAGCTTTCTGTTCTGTTGTTCAAAATGCTTTTGGCGCATTTTATTTCCCTTTGGCTAACCAATTAGCATAAGAATAAATCTCTTCAACTGCCTTACTGCCGCGCTTACCAGTGAAACCATAAAGAATCTGAGCAAGTTCAATACACCGCTCTTTTGAAAGACTCTGGTGTCGTTCTGCAAAATCAAGAATAATTTGCTGTTCATTCACTCTAAGATCTGCTGGTGGCTGTTTTGCTTTGTACTTTTTTATTTCTTTAAGTTTATTAGACTTTTCTTTATACACGACAAGAGTGCCTGCTGCCATATCTCCAAGCCGTTTAAACTCAGAGTTTAACGACATTGAAATCAAACCTGTGCAATAAAAAAGAGGAAAAAAATCAGCCACCCGTAAAAGGTTTCGAAGAGCAGATGAAGCAAAATAAACAGGAGTTCCATTATCATGCACCACAGAAAGCCCTACAATCTTTTTACCAGGTGTTGCGCCTGAATATACTTCAAAAAAAACAGGGTAAAACCATTCCATCAAAAAACTTAAAACCAGTATCATCCCTATACCGGCTTTCCCAAAATATCCAAACAAAGAAGCAATAGCCAGCATAGCTCCAATACGAATAAAAAAATCTATCGCCCATGCATAAGCACGGGCTAAAGGCCCTGCTATTTTGAGTTTAAGAACAATGCCTTCCGGGGTTTCATAATTTAAAGCCGTGTCAAGCTTATTCATAAAGATATATTTTACTTGATATAGAATATATCTTTATAAGCAACATATGTTGATGCAATAAATACCGGCATAATTGCAAGCATTAAAATGACCATACCTATAATACCAATAAAAATACCAGCCTTGCTAAAAAGCATCCCTAATAATGCAGCAATCCCACCTATGAGAACGCCGACAACAATAAAGACGCCCAGACACGAGAGGCCATACATTAAAAACGGGAGTATATTACTAAGACAGGCTCTGAAACTCATTTTTACTGCAGTAAAGACTGAGGCCTGATTTATTGAAATTAGAGCAGGCCCAAAATAGTAAGCCATCATAATGGGGATTGTAATAAACATGACAACAAGAACAACGATTAAAATCAACAATGGTGATATATTTGCAAGCGCAGAGGGGTCAGCAAAATTCATCAAACCTGTTCCTGCCACTGCTAAAGAAATAAATACTATTCCCATTAAGCCTGACACTGCCAGCATGACCACAAGATAAAGAAGGCCGAATAAAACTAATTCACCAAAATTATTTGAAAACCCGGCAAAAACATGGCCTGTCCTATACTTGCCACCCTCAACCTGTTCTTTTGCCCCCAGCATGAATCCTGCCATAAAAACAGGGTTAAAAAGATTGGTTGCAATAGCTCCAATAAAGGGTATCAAGCTTGCAACAGTAGAGATAAGCATAAAAAGAAATGTTGAAATAATCCATGCAAATGGATTCCTTTTAACAAGAGCAAACCCGTAAACCAACCAATTCCATCCATTTTTTGCAGGAAGTTTTTGCGGATATACAAAATCGCTCTCATTGCCCAGTTCATCTTCCTCTTGTGTAAGCTTGGCAAGAGGAGCTGCATATGGGTTTTCCGGAGGTGGTTTTACCATTAATCCGGTATTTTCCATCTCTAACGATTGAGCAGTATTTTCTTGTTCAATCAATTCCATGTTTTCAAATTCATAGTCAGAATCAGGCTCAAGTTCAGATACAAGTTCGGGCTCAGCCCCTATGATCTCAAACTCCGGCTCTGGTTCATCCTCATAATCTTCAAGCTCATCCTCATCATCTTCAAGCTCATTCTCCACAATTTCAAACTCGGGTTCTGGTTCAGATTCGAGTTCGGATTCAGGCTCATCATCAGATATTAATTCATCCTCAGGTAGAGGCTCAGACCATGGCAGAGGTTCTGCTGATACATCTTTATAAGGTTCAGGCGTTGCTGCTTCCTCAAACTCATTAGATTCGTTTTCCATCACTAATGGTTGTTGTAAAACACTCTCTGGCATAGTAGATTCTGTGTTGTTAGCAAAACTATCATCAAATTCAGAAGCAGACTCCACAATCTCAGGCTCAGGTTCTACAATCGCCTGCTCAGGTTCTTCCGGATATTCTGGCTCTGGCGCGTACTCTGGTTCAGGTGCGGCTTGATACTCAGATTCAGGCGGATATACAGGTTCGGTCTCAGAAGGGTATTCCGGTGCATATTCAGGTTCAGGTGCGTACTCTGGCTCGGGCACATATCCAGGTGGTGGTCCAGGCCCCGCGACTTCAGGCGTATACCCTTCCGGAAAAACTTCTTCTATATCAACATATGCACCAGAATTTAAAAAGCCCTGCTCTACTTTCTGACAAAGCTCATAAGGTGCATGTTTTTTAACTATTGTTCTTTTCTTGGAAAACATTATCTTTATTTTTTCTACATCTACTTTAAATGTCGAAGCTAATCTTTCCTGAACCAGGCTTAGAGTAGCCTGTTCATGTATTTCCCCCTTAAAAACTACATTATATTGTCTTTCATCCATATTTACCTCAACATCTTTTATGTGTTGATCCTACCAGTCTGTTATGGTAGGAATATTTTAAGTATTATTACTTGAGTACCGATTTGCAGTAGAAAAGTCAATATTAAAACAAAAAACAAATGGTTGTTATGGATACACAAATTAAAGGAGAATTAGCGTGCTAAATAAAAAAACTATTCTATTAATTATAATTTTCTTCGCTATTACTTTATCATATAGCTGCTCTGTTTTTGCAGACACCCCTGATATTGATGAAGGTAACTGGGAAATTACAGTAACAATAAGTATGCCAGGCATGCAAATGCCTCCGACGACATATAATAACTGCTTAAAAAAAGAGGATCTTGTACCTTTTGATTCTGATCCTCAATCACAACAATCCCAGGAATGTAAACCGCAAAACATTGAAGTATCAGGTGACACAGTCAGTTGGACAATGAATTGCGAAGGTATGTCCGGAAAAGGCAG
Organism: Desulfobacteraceae bacterium; assembly: GCA_021107575.1. Taxonomy (GTDB): domain Bacteria; phylum Desulfobacterota; class Desulfobacteria; order Desulfobacterales; family Desulfobacteraceae; genus JAIOSM01. The sequence continues at coordinate 3,166 of JAIOSM010000499.1, forward strand.
TATTACTTACCAGGGTGATAGTTTGCAAGGAGATATTATTATTAATACCGGTCAGGGTGAAATGGTTCAGCATCTGGAAGGGAAAAGGACAGGCCCCTGCACAGAATAGTATTCATAAAAAAATATTCTGGTTTGGCTTTTTTGCAATTTCAGGAGTATTTTGAAAAATTTTTTCAATACACTTCCTGATTTCATCCATGCTATTATTGTAAAGCAGCTTTTTATTTATAGCATGGCTAAACTTAAAGTTTGCTGAAAAATATGGTGCCCACTTTTTAAAAAATTTTACCCCAATGAATTCTCCATAGTGTTGTAAAAGTAAGTCTGTCATTCTAATCGCAGTATGATGATATATGTTATCATAATTTTTTAATTGATTTGTCCACAGGCTGAATATCCATGGCTTTGCAATTGCAAGGCGCCCTATAGAGACACCATCACATAAAGTCTTTTTAACCATTTGCTCCATATCAGCCTTGCTCAAAATATTGCCATTGCCAAACACAGGAACACTGACTGCCTTTTTTACAATTGCAATATATTCCCATTTTGGAGGACGTGTTCTTCTGTCAGGTGCTATGCGTGGGTGAAAAACCAAAAGATCCGCCCCTGCGTTTTCAAATTTTTTTGCTGTTGCTTTGACCATAGCAATATCTGGTTCCCAGCCGATTCTAAATTTCACAAAAACCGGAATGGATACGGCTTTTTTTACCTGCTCTACAATTTTTACAGCTATATCAGGTGTTTTTAATAAAGCTGCTCCACAACCTTTTTTACATATAGCTGCCACAGAGCATCCAAAATTAAGATCCACACCAAAAAAGCCCTCCTGCTCTATTCTCTTAGCTGCTTTGACCATGTCTTTGGGATCAGATCCAAATATTTGACATACAAGATGTTTAAGCTCCTGCTTTCTAAACTTATAAACATGGGAGACTTCAGGGTTTTCAGATGGAACAGCTTTTGCACTGCACATACCTGTAAATAACAAGCCCGGACCGCCAAACTCTAAAATAAGCTGTCTTAATGCAACATGACCAAGACCTGCCATGGGAGCCAAAAATAGTCTGTTCTCAACAATCTTTCCACCGATTTCAATACTCTTAAAACCTATATCCATTAATAATTTACCATTCTAACATTTTGCTTTTTTTAAATTCCAACTGGTTTCCAGATACCCTTATCGCACCAAATTCTTGAAAACCATGCGCCTGGAGGAAGCACCTTATTGGAAAAATTTGAGGTGTCAATCTCACAATCTGAATCACACAGAGGGTCCCAGGGTTCAAGAATCACAGGGCCAATTGGAGATGGAACAAGACGC
>JAIOSM010000418.1 GCA_021107575.1 Desulfobacteraceae bacterium
GATTTGGATAATAAAACAATTCTTGCCATAGATTGCGGTACTCAAAGCCTTAGAGCCATTATCTTTTCTCAAAAGGGTGAAATGCTCGTAAGGACTCAGGTTGAATATGAACCTTATTTTAGCAAAAATCCGGGCCGGGCAGAACAAGACCCTGAACTTTATTGGAACAGTCTTGTTAAGGCCTGCCAAAAGTTAAAGCAGTTAAACCCGAAACTATTTGAAACCATAGCAGGAGTAGGAGTGACAACCCAGCGCGCCAGCATGGTGAATGTGGATGAAAAAGGTATTCCCTTACGCCCGGCAATCATATGGATGGATCAGAGGAAATCTAAATCTGTTTGGGGGCAAAAAGGTCTTTTAAACCTGGGTCTTAAAATTGCAGGACTTAAAAAAACTATTGAGGATATTCAAATCCAGGGCAAATGTAACTGGATTATGCAGAATCAGCCTGAAATCTGGGAAAAAACACATAAGTACCTTCAGATTTCAGGCTTTTTAAACTTCAGACTGACTGGTAATTTTTCAGATTCTGTTGCCTCCCAGATCGGACATTTACCATTTGATTATAAAAAGCAGGTCTGGGCTAATAAACATCAGTTGTCAAAAAAACTCTTTCCCATTGAAAAGGACAAGCTTCCACTACTTGTGCTGCCCGGAGATCAACTAGGAACGATCACTTCACAAACTGAACAGCAAACCGGGATAAAAAAAGGTATCCCCGTGATTGCCTGCGGATCTGACAAAGGGTGTGAAACTCTGGGGGCAGGTGTCGTGAATGCTAAAATGGCAAGCCTGAGTTTTGGTACAACGGCAACAGTTCAAACCTTATCTGAAAAATATATTGAGCCTATAAAATATTTGCCCTCCTATCCGGCTTCTGCTCCAGGACTTTATAATCCTGAGGTGGAGATTTTTCGGGGTTTTTGGATGATCACATGGTTTAAAAAAGAGTTTGCCCACAAAGAGGTTGAACAGGCCGCGAAAATGGGTATTCCAGCGGAAGAAGTCTTAAATAAATGTCTTGAAAGAACTATGCCCGGTGCCATGGGACTTATTGTACAACCTTACTGGGGAGCGGGCCTGGATCATCCAGATGCCAAAGGTGCTATGATCGGGTTTGGGGATGTACATACAAAAGACCATATCTACCGGGCTGTTATTGAGGGACTGGGGTTTGCACTTTTTGAGGGCATGGAAAAAATTCAAAGAAAAACCAGGATACAAATGGAAAAAGCAGCTGTCTCAGGCGGTGCATCGCAAAGTGATGAGATATGCAGGATTACAGCAGATATTCTCAATCTTCCCATGGAAAAAGGACAGACCCATGAAACCTCGGGTCTGGGAGCAGCTATTCTTGTAGCAAAGGGCCTTGGATGGTTTGCAGGCATTGATGAGGCAGTTGGTAATATGGTTCATGTTAAGAAAATTTTTGAGCCGAATAAAAAAAATGTTCAAATTTATAAAGAATTATATTCCAATGTTTATAGTAAAATGTATTCAGCATTAGAACCCTTATATTCACAAATTCGGGAAATTACAGGATATCCAAAATAATGAAAAATCAAAATTTTACACCAAACTGGCTTGAAAGAGAAGCAAATCAGCAATCCTTCAGGTCTATATTCAAATGGGGTGCCAAGGATCAATTTAAAAATCCAAGTCATGGATTTTTAAATGTTATAAAAAAAGAGCTTGGACTTTCTGATGCTAATTTTCAAGCACCTGTTAATTCAGGGGGAACGATTGTTGAAGATACCCGGAAGACAACTATGCTTCTTGAAGATATACAGCAATTTGAAAAAATTGTCGGGCAAGAGAATATTTTTTTTGATACCTATTCACGGGTTAAATATTCCACAGGGAAATCCATGGAAGATATTATTAATTTAAGGCAGGAAAAGATTGAAAATATCTGCGATATTGTTCTGCACCCCCGTAGCAGGGAAGATATCAAAAAAATCGTGACACTCTGTCATACAAAAAAAATCCCTGTTCATGTGTATGGTGGTGGGAGCTCCGTTACTCTGGGGCTTACTTGCCAAAAAGGCGGAGTTACTCTGGTGATGGCTACCCACATGAACAAGATGATCAAGTTTAATGAAACCAACCAGACCATTACGGTTGAAGCGGGCATGATGGGACCTGAATATGAAGATTTGTTAAACCATGCTACTGAAAAACTGAATGCAAAAAGAGAGTACACCGGAGGCCATTTCCCCCAAAGTTTTGAATACTCTTCTGTTGGCGGTTGGGTGATCACCCTTGGGTCTGGACAGTCATCGTCATATTATGGGGATGCTTATGACCTTGTTATCAGCCAGGAGTATATCACTCCAACAGGTTCTTTTAAAACCCATGATTTCCCTGCTACTGCTACAGGCCCTAAAATTAATGATATAATGAAAGGGTCTGAAGGATGCTTTGGTGTGCTGGTTTCTGTAACCATGAAGGTTTTTCAATATCAGCCTGAAACAGCAAGGCAATTTACATTCATGTTTCCAAGCTTTGAAACAGCTATAAATGCGGCACGGCAGATCAGTCAGGCTGAGTCTGGTATGCCTTCGATTCTTCGGTTTTCCGATCCTGAAGAAACAGATATCGCCATGAAAATGTATGGTCTGGAGGGCGGCATTTTAGATAAATTCATGGTATTAAAAAATTTTAAACCAGAGTCACGATGCCTTTTGATGGGGCAGACAGACGGGGGGATGGCTTTTTCTAAAAATCTTTTTAAGCATATTAAAAAAGTTGCCAAATCAAACCGGGGATTTTATTTAACCGGATACCCCATGAGAAAATGGCGAAAAGGAAGATTTTCAGATCCCTATATGCGAGATAGCCTAAATGACTTTGGAGTGCTGATTGATACTCTGGAGGCATCTGTTACCTGGGATCATCTCTTAGAGCTTTATCGTGCTGTAAGAAAGTATATTAAAAAACATCCTGACACCATTTGTATGACCCATGCATCCCATTTTTATGCGCAGGGCACCAACTTATATTTTATTTTTATTACGAAAATGCAGGATATTGATGAGTTCAGGTTATTTCAGCGTGGAATCATAGACAAAATTGAAGAAAACTTTGGTTCGCTGAGCCATCATCATGGAGTAGGCAGAATGATGGCGCCCTGGATGGAAAGACACCTGGGTGAAAAGCAAATGGATATACTGCGAGCCATCAAAAATCATTTTGATCCCCATAATATTATGAACCCCGGAGGGCTTGGATTATAACACAGATTGTTTTTGTTTTTTGGAAGGATGTATATTATTTATCATCCTTCCAACTTACATCGTATTCTCAAATTACTCTGAGAGTTGTTTCTCAAGTTTTTCTTTATCACCTTTTTTAGTCATGTATCTTATTCTAATTAACATACCTAATGAAATCAGGAACATAACGATGTCGTGAAGCACTAACTCCATTGGCGTTCCTTTGATGATATTAAATGTTGCACCCGCGAATGCCAGTACTAAAACAACTAATGCCCAATAAGTCATGATTATTTCTCCTGTATTGATTGATTCTAATATTATAAAAGAGAATCTTTGCCTTTGCCTGGGAAATGATACATATGGAAAAATTATTTTTCGCCATATTGAAAATTTAATGTAATTAGGGCGTATTGTCAATGAAATTATTAAAAACAACGAATCAGACAGATTGTTTTTAATTGTGAGATGGATATAGTTAAAATTTTATCCAAACTCTTTTAAGAAAGTCATAATATGAAGATGTTCCACACCCTTGACATTGCCTTGGGCAAAATCATCCATTGAAACCACTATTTTCCTAAAATTATCTTTTAGTTTTAATAAATTTCCGAATTCACGATCAATGGTTTTTTTATCCTTAAGAAGATAGGCTGCCTGAATATATATTGTTTTATCATGTTTTTTAGCAACAAAATCTATTTCCATATTACTTTGTTTTCCAACATATACCTCATATCCTTTATATTTTAATTGTATATAGATAAGGTTTTCCAGGATTTTACCCATGTCTTTTTGTTTAAAGCCTATGATACTGTTTCTTAATCCAAGATCTTCAAAATAATATTTCTCGTTTATTTCAAATATTTTTTTTCCAGCGATATCATAGCGACTAACTTTATTGATAAAAAATGCATTTATCAAAAAATCAAGATAACTCATCACTGTGTTCACCGAGATACGTACTCTTTGAGATTTGAGAAAATCACTAATATTGTTAGCTGCAAGTATACTGCCTGTATTATCCGCAAGAAACAGAACCAGTCTATCTAAAAAGTTTACATTTCTAATATTGTGCCTTGCAACCACATCTTTTAAAATAATGCTGTTATATATGCTTTTCAGATAATCAGAAACGATTTCATTTTTTAAATCTAAATGAATAAGATAGGGCATGCCGCCATATTTTATATATTTTCCCAATGAATCAACAGAACCTGCAAGTTGATGAAATTTTAAAAATTCTCTATAAGACAGTGAATGCACCTGGGTTTGCACATACCTACCTGCAAGAAATGTGGACAATTCTCCAGATAACAAATTCGCATTACTGCCGGTACAGAAGATATCATAAGCAGAGTTTTCATTAAGATCTCTTAACACTTTTTCAAACCCTTCAATTTCCTGGACTTCATCAATCATTACAATATTTATACAATTTTTATCGCTCTTTTCAGTTATGTAAGTGTAAAGATCCCGGTAATCTCTTATAGAATCAAATTCTAATTTTTCTTTATCAATATAAATGATATTTGTATTTTGGTCGGATTTTTTAAATATATCCATAATCTGTCTCAAAAGGTAGCTTTTCCCAACCCTTCTTTGACCAGTGAGCACTTTGATGACATTTTTTCCAAAATAAGGTTTTATTTGATTTAAGTAGTTTTTTCGTTTAATTATTTTCATTATACTTAACCTTTTAGCATTATTTGCATATATTTTCATTATAATGATTTTATACTAATTTACAACCTATATTTTCATTATAATGAAAATACTGATTTTATAAGGATATGAAGGTGGATAGTGTATATCTTCTGGACTCAATCTCTGCCAGAAGGTTTGATTACTTCAAGATAGGGTGGCTTATTAATTACCTAACAAAATTTTTCTTCTCTGTGCCACTCAAGATTTATCTGTTTTGGCCAAAATTTATTTCTTCAATATACTCTTCTGACATATTATTTTTTCAAAACATTGCTCAAAACAATTCATGCACTACAATTTACAATAACAGATTTTATTACTAATCCATTATTGATTCTCAGTCATCATTTTTATCTGGGGACAATTTGCCCCCAGAGAATCTCCAATCTCTTTATTTTTTTTACGAGTTTTTTTAAAGATCAGCATAAAAATCGTTCCCTTTATCATCAACTATGATAAATGCCGGGAAATCTTCAACTGTTATCATGAAGACAGCTTCCATACCGAGCTCTTGGTACTCAATGGTTTCTACTTTTTTGATACAGTCACGCCCAAGCCTTGCCGCAGGACCGCCTGGAGAACCAAGATAAAATCCTCCATATTTTTTGCAAGCATCTGTGACTTGTTGAGAGCGATTGCCTTTTGCAAGCATGATCATTGATGCTCCATGATTTTGGAAAATCGGGACATAGGGGTCCATTCTTCCTGCTGTTGTGGGGCCGAATGAGCCTGATGCTTGTCCCTCGGGTGTTTTTGCAGGACCGGCATAATATATCACATGGTTTTTTAAGTAGTCGGGAAGTTCTTTTCCATTATCCAGAAGTTCCTGGAATTTTGCATGTGCCATATCTCTTCCAACTATTATTTTTCCTGAGAGCATAAGGCGGGTTGACACCGGGTATTTAGTGAGTTCAGCCCTGATGTCGTCCATGGATTTATTAAGGTCGATTTTCACAGGGGCCGTCATCTCGGGTTCTTTTGCAGGCAGATATTGCGAAGGATTTGTTTCAAGTTTTTCCAGGAAAAGTCCTTGTTTATTTATTTTTGCCTTTATCTGACGGTCAGCAGAGCAACTTACGCCTATCCCTATGGGACAGGATGCCCCGTGACGTGGAAGTCTTATAACTCTTACGTCAAGTGCAAAGTGTTTTCCTCCAAATTGGGCACCTAATCCTAAGCTATTTGCTTTTTGCAGGAGTTTTGCTTCAAGATCTTTATCTCTAAAGGCATGGCCTGTTTCGTTTCCTTCTGATGGCAGAGAATCTAAGTACCGTGTAGAAGCAAGTTTTACTGTTTTTAAGTTTGCTTCTGCTGATGTACCGCCAATAACAAAGGCGAGGTAATATGGTGGACACGCTGCGGTTCCAAGGGCTCGCATTTTTTCAGTTAAAAAATCAATAAGAGTTTGCTCAGAATTTAAGACAGCTTTTGTCATCTGAAAAAAGGCTGTCTTGTTTGCAGAGCCTCCGCCCTTTGCAATGAATAAAAATTTGTATTCATCACCTTGAGTCGCACTGATTTCAATTTGTGCCGGAAGATTATTCTGAGTGTTTTTTTCTTTATACATTGTTAAAGGAGCATTTTGTGAATATCTTAGATAATTTTTTGTGTATGCGTTAAATGCACCCTTTGCAAGCATTTTTTCATCATCTGTGCCTGTCCAGACCTGCTGCCCTTTTTTAGCGTGGACAATTGCAGTGCCTGTATCCTGGCACATGGGATAGATCATTTCTGCTGAAATAACAGCATTTTTTAGAAGTTCCAAAGCAATATATTTATCATTATCTGATGATTCAGGGTCATCAATTACATTTTTAAGCTTTTTTAGATGATCTGGTCTGTAAAGATGGGCAATATCTTTAAAAGCTTGTTCGCTTAACTGTGTTAGAGCCTCAGACTCTATCTTCAGAATTTCTTTCCCGGCAAATTTGTCTGTTGATACAAATTTGTTTGATTTATCTGAGATGAGTCTATATTCTGTTGAATCCTCCAAAGCCTTGTCTAAAGGAAACATAGTTGTGTAGTTAAATTCAGTCATTTTATTTCCTCTCTTAATTGTTTTACCATTATTTTCCCAGTGCCATTTTGCGTCTGAGATATGCAATCTGGGTTTGATGGGGCAGGTCTTTTGGGCAGTAATCCTCACATCCAAGCAGAGTCATACAGCCGAAAACACCATCGTCATCGCCGATAATATCATAGAATTCCTTGCCACTGCGTTTATCCCGGGGATCTATGGCATATCTTGCAAGTCTCATAAACCCGACAGCACCCAAAAAATCATCTCTCATTCTTTTAGTAGCGCAGGCAGCAAGACAAAGACCGCATTCCACGCATCTTTCAAGCTCATAGATCTCTTCTGCTACTTCAGGTTCCATACGTTCTTCAATTCTGGTAAGATCAACATTTTCCGCATCTTTATCATGTATCCAGGATTCCACCCTTTCACTCATCTGGCGCATTACTTTGCCTGTGTTAACAGAAAGATCGCCAATAAGTTCAAATACGGGAAGAGGAAGCAGTGTTATGATTCCTTTTGGATAGGTGTCTGTGAGTGTTCTGCATGCAAGTTTTGGTTCGCCGTTTATTATCATGCCGCAGGAACCGCATATTCCTGCTCTGCAGACAAAATCAAACTGCAAAGAAGGGTCATGCTCTTCTCGGATTTCATTTAGCACAATAAAGACTGTCATCCCTGGAGCTTCAACCACCTCATACTTTTTCATTTTTGGTGTGTCGCCCTTTATCTGGGGATTATATCGTAATATTTCAAATGTAAGTGTTCTCTTTTCTTCGTTACTCATTATTTAAACCCCCTGCCTACTCGTTCGTTTTTGCCTTGATATCTTTCAGGAACTTCAACCGGATTGAGAAGTTCCGAGGTTTGTATTCTATCTATACCAGGATGATCTTTTAAAAGTTTCTCTATTTCTTTTTCTCTTTTTTCAGTATCAGGATGAGGGGTAGTCTTATCATCACCATATCCTCTTGATGCAGGAGGCAGTTCCATTTTCATGATATCAAGAGGTTCATAATCAATCTCCGGGATATCAGCATTGTCATCTTTCCAGTATGCAAGAGTTCTTTTTAGCCAATTTTTATCGTCCCGTTGTGGGAAATCCTCCCTTGCATGACCACCACGGCTCTCTGTTCTGAGAAGAGCTCCATAGGCTACGCATTGGGCAAGTTTTATCATTTTGGGAACACGAATTGCCTCAACAAGCTCTGGATTTGAAGAGCTTATTCTGTTTCTCAAAGCTATATTTTTTGCTTTTTGATTAAGCACTTTAAGTTCTTCTACAGCCTTTGAAAGATCATCATGATTTCTAAAAATACCAACTTTATCCATCATTATCTGCTGCATTTCTTTTTTAAGTTTAAAAGGATTTTCTCCTGTCTCCCTATTGAGAAGATCGGAAATTTTAACTCTTTCCTGTTCTAAAAAGAATTCAACAGTTTTTGTATTTATTTTTAATTCAGTTGTTTCACAATAGTCTGCAACATACTCGCCAACAAGCATACCTGCTACAACTGTTTCTGCAACTGAATTGCCGCCTAATCTGTTAAATCCATGTAAATCCCAGCATGCAGACTCTCCGGCAGAAAATAATCCTTTAAGTCCGATACTTTCTCCTTTATAATTTGTTTTGATTCCACCCATGGAATAATGCTGCGTGGGTCGAACAGGAATATAATCTTTAACAGGATCAATGCCAAGGAAATAATGGCAGATTTCATCAACTTCTCTTAAGTTTTTTCTTATATGTTTTTCATCAAGTAAAGTTATGTCAAGCCAGAGATGATCGCCATATCTGGAAGGGACACCTTTACCTTTTCTCATGTGTTCGATCATACGACGGGATACAACATCTCTTGAGGCAAGTTCTTTTTTCTCAGGTTCATAATCAGGCATAAACCTGTATCCATCCTTATCAAGCAAAAGTCCTCCATCACCGCGACAACCTTCAGTTGTAAGAATACCAACCGGAACTATTGCTGTAGGATGAAATTGAACAGCTTCCATGTTTCCTAAAGGCGCAAGACCTGTTTCCATAGCAATTGCTGTACCTATGCCTTCTGAAATAACAGAATTGGTTGATATGGCATAAATTCTTCCATAACCGCCTGTGGCAATGGTAGTTGCTTTGGCAACGTATGCAGTAAGTTTCCCTGTGATAAGATCTCTTACAATGGCACCTTTGCAAACACCTTCCTCATGGATAAGAGCCACAGCTTCTTTTCTTTCGTGGACAGGAATATTAAGCTCAATTGCCTTGTTGTCCATGGCATAAAGCATTGTATGACCTGTTCCATCTGATGTATAACAGGTTCTCCATTTTTTTGTACCGCCAAAATCCCTTGAATTAATAAGACCATGAGCATCGTCGCTCTCGGTTATAGTGACTTTTTTACCATTTATTACAACCTGCCTGTCACCTCTTTGTACTCTGCTCCAGGGGACTCCCCAGGCAGTGAGCTGACGGATTGCTTTAGGAGCAGTGTTAACAAATGCTCTTGCAACATCCTGGTCACAACCCCAGTCACTACCTCTTACTGTATCTCCAAAATGTACGTCTTCATCATCTCCCACACCCTTTATAGATGCTCCAAGACTTGCCTGCATGCCACCCTGGGCTGCTGCTGAATGGGATCTTTTTGCAGGGATTAAAGAGAGTACAATTGTATCATGTCCTCGCTGCTTTGCTGCTATGGCAACCCTGAGCCCTGCCAGACCTCCGCCTATAACAAGTGAATCAGTATATATAACTTTCATCAATTACCCCTTAAGATATTGTTTGTTCAATGGTTGTTGGAATTATTACAGTGCTGATCTCCTGGTTTTTATCTTTATTTTTAATACCGATAAGGATAAACACAATCAGAGAGAGAATCCCCAGTACAAGAAAAAAGGCGGTTAAAGTTTTTTTCAATTTTTTCAATTTGGCACGACTTTTTTTTGCATCTTTGCCTGTAAACCATCCCCATTTCATGCATAATCTATAAAGTCCTATTGCTCCATGATATTCAACTGCAATAAGTAAAATAAGATAAAGCGGCCACATATTTGAGGTTACGACTCTTGCAGCCGAAATATATGGGTCAATGTCTGGATGTGTAAGCATGGTATAGAGATGAACAGAACCTGCAAAAAACATGATAAAGCCGGTTAAGGCCTGGTAAAACCAGAGGTTTGTATCTTCATGTTTTAACAGCTTCATCTGTGATCTTACAGCTTTATATTGTTTATAAGAGCTGGGAAATTTTCTCATTCCCAACCCTGCATGGAGTATGAACAAAGTAAACACTCCAGATACGGCAAGAACCACTGCTATGGGGTATCCTTCGCCTGTAGGCGACAGAAAAGAAAGCTCCATCATATTTGCCACAAAATTAAAAGAACCTTTTCCAAGCAAAATGCTTGAAATAAGGAGCATGTGAACCCACATAAAAAGCCCTAGCACAAGTCCTGTACCACTTTGGGTAAGGTCGAGCCATGCAGGTATTCTGCTTTTTTTTGTTTTATTATCTAAAACCAGATTTTCCATTAGTCCTCCTGACTATCTTTTAAAAAATATTAAAAAACTTTTCGGCATAATTGTCCTATTGTGCCTAAGTTTTCACATACAGCAATTCCGTTTTTCTGTAAAGATTCAATTTTTGCTTTTCCAGTACCACTGCTTCCACTGATAATTGCGCCGGCATGTCCCATCCTGCGCCCTGGAGGAGCTGTAAGCCCTGCAATAAATCCCACAACAGGTTTTGTAACATTGGCTTTAATATATTCCGCAGCCTGTTCTTCTGCATTCCCCCCAATTTCACCAACCATCACTATGGCATGGGTTTCAGGGTCATTTTCAAAAGCTTCTAATGTATCAATAAAATTTGTACCATTAACAGGATCACCTCCAATACCAATACAGGTGGATTGACCCATACCGTTCTTTGTAAGCTGATCCACAACCTCATAGGTTAAAGTTCCAGATCTTGAAATAACACCGACATTACCTTTTTTATGGATTTTGCCCGGCATTATTCCGATTTTGGTTTCACCAGGTGTTATTATACCCGGGCAGTTTGGCCCAATAAGCCCTGTCTTTTTAGTGTTAAGCAAATTTTTTACTTTGACCATGTCAAGAATTGGAATACCTTCAGTTATTGCTACAATTAGTTCAAGGTCTGCATCAATAGCTTCCAAAATTGCGTCAGCACCTAAAAGGGGCGGTACAAATATAAGGCTTGTATTAGCACCTGTCTCTTTAACAGCCTCTTTTACAGTGTTAAATACCGGGATGGAGTTTACGTCTTGTCCTCCCTTGCCCGGTGTTACACCTGCTACTATATTTGTTCCATATTCAACACATTGTTCAGTGTGAAATTTACCCTCTTTGCCGGTAATACCCTGAACAAGAAGTTTTGTATTTTTGTCTGCAAATATGCTCAAAACAATTTCCTCCTTTATTTAACAGCAGCTGCAACTTTTTCAGCAGCATCAGCAAGGTCTATGGCACTAGTTAACTCAAGGTTTGAATTTGATAAAATCTCTTTTCCCTTTTCAACGTTTGTGCCTTCCATGCGTACAATAACCGGGATATTTATCCCTGTTTTTTTTGCAGCCTCAACAATACCTTCAGCAAAAATATCACATCTTAAAATGCCACCAAAAATATTTATCAGAACAGCTTTAACTTTTTTATCTGCAAGGATAATTCTAAAGGCATTTTCAACCATTTCTGCTGTGGCTCCGCCTCCCACATCCATGAAGTTTGCAGGTTCTGCCCCGGCATTTTTAATTATATCCATTGTTGCCATGGCAAGCCCGGCACCATTTACGATGTTGCCCACATTTCCATCAAGGTTGATATAATTGAGATTGAATTTTGAAGCTTCAACTTCCAAAGGGTCTTCTTCGTCAAGGTCTCTTAACTCCATGAGTTCTTTATGTTTACCAAGGGCATTTGAGTCAAAATCAACTTTGGCATCAAGGGCTATAACCCTGTCATCAGAAGTTAAAATCAAAGGGTTTATCTCAACCATGGAGCAATCTTTTTCTACAAACATATTATAAAAGTTTTTTAGCATTGCGCCAAATTCTTTCATTGCAGTCTTAGGGATATTAAGTCCAAAGGCAACTTCCCGCAATTGATATCCTGATATGCCCATTAAGGGATCAACATATACTTTGATAATTTTTTCAGGAGTCTTTTCTGCAACCTCCTCAATATTCATGCCACCTTCGGTGCTAGCCATGATCACAATCTTTGCAGTTTCCCTGTCAACAAGAAGGCTTAAATAAAGTTCTCGTGCAATGCTTTGACCTGCTTCAATAAGAAGTTTTTTAACTTCCTTACCGACCTCTCCTGTCTGGTGTGTTACAAGGGTCATGCCTAAAATTTCATCAGCAAATTGCTGCGCTTCTTGTTCAGAAGATGCAAGTTTAACTCCTCCGCCTTTTCCACGACCGCCTGCATGGATTTGCGCCTTAACAACAACAGGAAAGCTCCCAAGTTTCTTGATGCTTTCCAAAGCTTCCTGTTTTGAAAACGCTACATACCCGACCGGTACGGGAATATTATATTCCCTGAACAACTCTTTTGCCTGATATTCATGTATTTTCATATACTTTATGTCCCTATTAAAATATTCTTATAATTAAAATATGATAAAAGCTCTTCAGCCGCAGCAGAAGGTGAAATCAATCCCTGTTTTACTTGTTTAGAAATTTTTGGAATTTCTTTTTTAACAATGGACGTTTCCATAAATTTCTTTTTAAGTCCATCGTCAACAAGGTTCCACATCCATTCTACAGCTTGTTCTTTTCGCTTATGATCAAACTCTCCTGTTCTTTTCATTAATTTATTATGTTTAATAACAGTTTTCCATACATTTTCCGTACCGTTTTCTAAGATTGAACTGCATGTCACTACAGGTGGATTCCAGGAAGAACTGCTTGAAGATAGAAAGTGTAATGCCATTTCATATATTTTTTTTGCTTTATTAGCTTTGTCAATATTATCATTATCAGCTTTATTGATTGCAAGTGCATCTGCAATTTCAAGAATTCCTTTTTTAATGCCCTGCAGTTCATCACCCGCACCAGCAATAAGCAGAACCAGAAAAAAATCAACCATGGTGGAAACTTTTGTTTCAGATTGTCCTACGCCCACAGTTTCAACTAAAATAGTATCATAACCTGCGGCTTCGCATACAAGCATTGCTTCCCTGGTTTTTGCAGCAACACCGCCAAGGGTTTTTCCGGCAGGTGAAGGTCTTATGAATGTATTTTCATGGGCAGCAAGCTTTTCCATTCTTGTCTTGTCACCAAGAATACTACCACCACTTTTTCGGCTTGTCGGATCAACAGCAAGAACTGCAACTTTGTGGCCTGAATTGGCAAGGAGAAGTCCTAAGTTCTCAATAAAAGTACTTTTCCCAACTCCGGGAATACCTGTAATACCAAGGCGGATACTTTTCCCTGAATAAGGGAGTATTTTTTTTACAATCTCAAAGCTTACTTTTTTATCCCTGGCAAGGCTGCTTTCAATCAAGGTAATTGTTTTGGCAATAATACGCCTGTTATTTTTTAATACACCCTGAATAAAAAATTCAGGGTCTTTTTCTTTCATAAAATTACGCGCCTATTGCATTAAGTGTTCTGTTTGCCGAGTCTGTAACAGGAACACCAGGTCCAAAAATATCAACTACACCCACGTCTTTTAAAAAATCATAATCACCGGGAGGAATTACTCCGCCCACAAGGACCTTTATATCTGATGCGTCCTCTTTTTTCAATGCTTTAATGAGGGATGGAACTAATGTTTTATGCCCTGCTGCAAGGCTTGAAACTCCTACAATATGAACATCATTTTCCACAGCTATTCTTGCTGCTTCCTCAGGAGTTTGAAACATGGGACTTAAGTCTACATCAAACCCAAAATCAGCATAGGCTGTGGCAATTATTTTGACTCCACGGTCATGTCCGTCCTGCCCCATTTTTACAAGAAGTATTCTAGGTCTTCGACCTGTTTTTTCTTTAAAATCTTTTGTTCTTTTTCTTAAAGATTCCACAAGTTCGCTGTTCCCTGATTCTGCTGCATAAACTCCGGAAATACATTGTGTAGTTGCCACATATCTTCCAAAAACTTTTTCCATGGCATCTGATATTTCACCAGCACTTGCCCGTGCTCTTGTAGCAGCCAAACATGCTTCAAGGAGATTGCCATCTGCTTCAGCAGCTTTAGTTATTTGGTTTAATGCATCTTTTACCTTGTCATTATCCCGGTCTTTTTTCATCTGCTCAAGTCTTGCTATTTGTTCGTCTCTCACCTCTTCAGAAACTTCTCTTACTTCAATGTGAACTTCATCCTCAACAAGATATTTGTTTACTCCGACAATTGTATCTGTACCCTGATCTATCCTTGCCTGTCGTCTTGCTGATACCTCTTCTATTCTCATTTTGGGCATGCCTGATTCAATTGCTTTTGCCATACCGCCCAGTTCATCAATTTCAGTTAATATCTCCCTTACTTTATCAACAATGCTTTGAGTCAGGGATTCAACGTAATATGAGCCGCCTAAGGGATCAACAACATTACAAACTTGTGATTCTTCCTGTACAATTATCTGGGTGTTCCTTGCAACCCTTGCTGAGGTCTCAGTTGGAAGTCCTACAGCCTCATCAAATGAATTTGTATGGAGAGATTGTGTCCCCCCAAGAACGGCTGACATACATTCGAGAGTTGTTCGGATAATATTGTTATATGGGTCCTGCTGGGTCAAACTCCATCCGGAAGTCTGGCAATGGGTCCTGAGCATTTTGGACTTTGGATTTTTCGGATTGAACTGGCTCATGAGTTCTGCCCATAAAAATCTTGCAGCACGGAGCATTGCAATGTCCATGAAAAAATTCATGCCTATTCCAAAAAAGAAGGAGAGGCGCGGGGCAAACACATCAATATCCATACCTGAACTAAGCGCCGCTTTTACATATTCTAGACCATCAGCCAGGGTAAATGCAGTTTGAAGAACAGAATCTGCTCCGGCTTCCATCATATGATATCCGCTTATGGAAATAGTATTAAATCCGGGCATTTCTTTTGAACAGAATGCCATAATATCGGAAATTATCCGCATGGATGGTTTTGGAGGATATATATAAGTATTTCTTGTGAGATATTCTTTTAGAATATCATTCTGGATTGTTCCTTTAAGTTGATCATGCTTTACGCCCTGCTCTTCTGCTGCAACTATATATCCTGCAAGTATGGGTAAGACTGCTCCATTCATTGTCATGGAAACGGACATTTTATCTAAAGGAATTTCATTAAATAAAATTTTCATGTCTTCAACAGAATCAATAGCAACGCCTGCTTTACCTATATCACCTGAGACTCTTGGGTGGTCTGAATCATAACCTCTATGCGTGGGCAGATCAAAAGCTACTGAAAGACCCATTTGACCCGCAGCAAGGTTTTTTCTGTAAAAGTCATTTGATTCTTTTGCTGTGGAAAATCCGGCATATTGCCGTATAGTCCATGGGCGGCCTGCATACATGGTCGCCATGGGCCCTCTTACAAAAGGTTCTTGACCCGGCATAGAATTATTAAATTCAATATTCTCAAGATCCTTCGCAGTATAGAGAGGTTTTATTTCAATACCTTCAGGAGTTGTTTTATTTAATGAATCAAGAGGTTTACCTCTAAGTTGTTTCTCAGCAAGTTCTTTCCAGGTCTCAATACTGGTTTTATCAGACATAATGTTAACCTTTCATAAATACTTTTTTAATTAGTTCTTTCACACAATTCTACAAGAATACCGCCTGTTGCTTTAGGATGAAGAAAGGCAATCCTTGCTCCACCAGCTCCTTTTCGCGCTGTCTGATCTATCAGCTGAACGCCTTTTTCTTTAAGTTCTGCAAGTGCTTCATCAATATTCTCAACTCTAAAAGCAACATGCTGTAACCCAGCGCCTCTTTTTTCAATATATTTTGCAATGGGACCATCAGGGGATGTTGATTCTAAAAGCTCAACCTCGCTTTCTCCAACCGGCATAAATGCAGTTGTAACTTTTTGTTCTTCTACAGTTTCAGTGCCTTCAAGTTCAAGACCCATTATGTCCTGCCAGAACTTTTTTCCAGAATCAATGCTTGAAACTGCAATACCAAGGTGATCAATTTTCTGTATCTTCATATTCCCCTCTTTATCATTTGTTATTAATTCAAGAACTTAAACTATATTTATAATTTGTATCACATGTTTAAGTCAACCATAATTAATGCATTAAGTATTATTTTGGATTGGATATGTGTCAGGGTTTTTTATATTTAATTAATTTATAGTCGTGTTTTACTAGTTGATATGCTAATTGAGTTGTACTACTGATTTAGATATAATCATTAACAAGCAAAAAAATATTGCTGCTAATGTTAATTTAACTTACAAGGAAAGTTTAAGGCATATTGTACGACAAGATCCTGATGTTATTGGAATTGCTGAAATCGAAATCGGGATCAAAGCTGCACAGGCAAAATTTAAGACGCTGCTCTAAAGTTTCATAGGATTACTATTTTTTTATCAATCCTTCATATCTGAAACAGTTAACAAGGTGATCATTTACCATGCCTGAAGCTTGCATAAAAGCATAACATATGGTGCTGCCTGTGAATTTGAAGCCGAGCTTTTTCAGCTATCAGCAAGTAATGTGTTGATTTTCGTTTGATCATACCCGGCGATTTTATCAGGATCGAAATTGTCAAACGCTCTGTAAAAATCATTCCTTTTTTTAAGAATTGTAATCCATGAAAGACCTGCCTGGAAACCATCCAGAATCAGTTTTGCGAACAGATCCCTGGAATCATATACGGGAACACCCCATTCAGTATCGTGATAGTCTATATATATCTGTTCAGTCTCCGGCCATGGACATCTTTTCATGATTGTTTCTGTTCTCCATATAACTTCAATTTTTTTAATAAGGTTTTCCTTGTGATACCGAGTCTTCTGGCTGTTTCACTTTTATTGCCATTGGCAGCTTTGAGGGTTGAAAGAATGGCTTTCTCTTCTATGAGTGAAAGACTTATGTTACCAGATTCCATATCAAGTCCTATATCAGGCCCCATAGCACTACTATTTTCTGTTTGAGCAAATGAGAGGTCTTTTGGGCAGATATAGTCGGATCTGGCAAGAACTACTCCTCTTTCCACACTGTTCATCAATTCTCTGACATTGCCTTCCCATTTAGACCGAATCATGACATCCATGGCATCAGGAGAAAACCCTTTGATATCCCGGTTGTTTTTTTTTAAAAACAATTTCAGGAAATGAAGAGCAAGGGTTGGGATATCCTCTTTCCTATCCCTCAAGGGCATGATTTCAATTTTTACAACATTGAGGCGAAAATATAAATCCTGGCGAAAGCTTCCCTGCTCAGACATTGTTTTTAAGTCTTTATTGGTTGAGGCAATAATTCTCACATCTGTTTTAATATTACGGTCACTCCCCACAGGCGTGATTTCTTTTTCCTGAATCACCCTTAACAGTTTTGCCTGCATGCCAATACTCATTTCTCCGATCTCATCCAAAAGAATACTGCCCTTGTCTGCCAGTAAAAATTTACCTTTCCTTTTTTTATCTGCGCCGGTAAATGAACCTTTTTCATGACCAAAAAGCTCTGACTCAAGCAAGGTTTCTGTTATGGCAGCACAGTTGATCCTTACAAAGGGATGATCCTTTCTTGAAGAATTGAAATGAATAGCAGATGAAACCAGTTCCTTGCCAGTTCCTGACTCTCCTGTTACAAGTACATTAGCATCTGTTGGAGCCACCATCTGGATAGTGTCCAGTAAAGAGAGTATGGCTGGACTTTTTCCGATTATATCATGAACAATGGTTTTCTCTTTTAGCCGGGTTTTTAAATTTTTATTTTCTTTTTTTAAAAAAATGCTTTCAAATATGCGTTCTATGGTAAGTTTCAGCTTGTCAAAATCCAATGGTTTGGTCAGATAATCATAGGCACCGATTTTTAATGCCTTTACAGCAGTGTGAACTGAAGAATAGGCAGTCATTATAATCACAGGTAAAGAAGGGTTATAGTTCTTTATGTGTTGCAAAGCTTCCATCCCGGACATTTTTTTCATCTTCATATCCAGCAAAACCAAATCAAAAGGCCGGCTTTTAACCAATTCCACACCGGTTGTCCCGTCATCTGCCAGCTGGATTTCATATCCCCATTCTCCAATCAAGGTTTTGAGCATCATTCCATGAACAGAATCATCATCAACAACAAGTATTTTTTTCATATTTATTTGTTATCCTTATTTGTATTCTTGTATGCAACAGGTAAATTTATAATAAAACAAGTGCCTTGCCCTTTTGTGCTTTCCACACGGATGGTTCCTTTCAGGGTTTCAACAATCCTGTGAACGATTGAAAGTCCAAGCCCTGTACCTGTGGCCTTTGTGGTAAAATATGGATCAAAAATTTTGTCAAGAGAATCTTTATCGATTCCAATACCATTATCCCTGATTTTTATTTCAACCTGTCCATCCTCGGCAGTATCTATAACCTGCACTTCCAGTGTTTTCCTGGTTCCCATGGTGTCCATTGTTCTCTTGGCGTCTATAGCTTCCATGGCATTGATGTACAAATTTAAAAGAACCTGGTTCATTCGGTCGTTGTCTGTGTAAATTTCGCTCTTGTTTGTATCAATATTGACCTTTGTATCAATTCTCCTTTGGTCAAGATCATTTTGGACAAGCTTTAAGGAATGGACAATCATATCCTTGATATTAACCTGCTTTTTTTCAACGGCTATGGGTTTTGCAAACTCAAGCA